>JAJYOS010000134.1 GCA_021796055.1 Bacteroidota bacterium | reverse complement strand
ACGGAGAGGCTTCTGCAAAACATATTTCGTCGCTGATCGGGATCGACAAGTATTTCGCGAACATCCTGCCTGACGGGAAGTACAGGACGATCAGAGAGCTTCAGGAATCGGGTGAGCTGGTGGCGTTTGTCGGCGACGGCATAAACGACGCGCCGGCGTTGGCTCAGGCCGACCTCGGCATCGCTATGGCAACGGGGACCGACATAGCGCTGGAAGCGGCAGATATAACCCTCGTCAGAAACGATCTGAGACTTGTACCCGTGTCTATCAGCCTTTCAAAGCGTACACTAAGAGTGATAAAGGAAAACCTATTCTGGGCATTCTTTTACAATGTCATCCTTATACCGCTTGCCGCCGGCGTGCTGTACCCGATTACGGGCTGGCAGCTTAACCCGATGATCGCTTCTGTGGCTATGGCACTCAGTTCCGTCAGCGTAGTGAGCAACTCATTGAGGTTGAAGAAAATAAAGGTCTGATTGTAATTCGCAGCTCAAAGAACTGGAAGGAGATTGACTTGTTCAGGTTCGGATCCAAGAAAACGACACTGACGGTGGAAGGGATGACCTGTCACCATTGCGAGATGACTGTCGAAAAGGCACTCATGGAAATTGATGGGGTTAGCGCGGCCAAAGCCGACCACACCAGAAATGCTGTGGAGGTTGAATTCAAAAAAGATTTGGATCTCGCTCAGGTCAAAACGAAGGTCGAAAAAGCAGGATACAAGTTCGTTTCCTCCAATTAATGGAGTCGGGATATACGGCCCTTAAAATTGATTCGCCGTCCGGGGAAAGCATGGGACGGCGAGTTTGTTGTTCGGATATGATCGTATATATATAATCTAGATGGATTCCCTCAAGAGATCTTCCCGCCGCCTTCTCCAGGTTATTATGAATCCGATGACCATGATAATTACGCCGCCCCACACGAGGTTTATAAACGGCTTGATGGTCGCTTCGATGACAAGAACTTGTTTTGTGTCCTGAGGTTGTTGCTGGGCTTGCTTCAGGAGGGCGATATCGGGGGACTTATTGGCAGGCATATAAGCAAGATCGATAGATGCCTGCTTTGTCTTATCGTCGACGTGAACGTCGGTTACCGTGAATTGGTCGCCCGCCTTCGTCCGGACAGTGTGCAGTTGAGATGCGCCGGTTGGATCAATCCGATTTGTCGGCATAATGGTCTCGGTTTTGCCGTCTGCGGTCTTTAATTCGACGATCGAGCCGAGCTGGAAAGCCTTTCCGTCTATCATTGCCTGTCGCTCGTTACCGGGTACCTGAAATCCTTTGAAGGTAAAAGTGAATCTGCCCGTTGTGGCCGGCTCATTCAATGTCAGGGGTACGCTGATTCCGTACTGTGATGTCTGCAGGCCGCTGCCGCCTTCTTCTTCAAGAGACTGGGGCGACAGATAGAGGTCGCGGGTCAGCATGTTTCCGGCAATGAAAGCGAGCAGATGCGGATGGGTGAAAGCATCGTAGTTGACAAGGCTGAAAATATACGGGTGCCTCATGATAGCGCCGTCGTTGTATGAACTCGCGTACATGATGAGGGGTGCATTGAACTTGCTTTTTCCACTCTGTACCACCACGTCGTATGCCGTCTTCTCGTTGTCAACCTGTCGCGGACCGACATAGGTGAGCTCGTATCCGAATGCCTGAGCGGGCTGGTTTTCCGGCAGCGCGAGCGTGACATGTTTGTCGTAGTGCGTCGATGCAATTATACCGATGAAAAGGATCGCGACGCCGATGTGCGAAAGGGAAGCGCCGAGGAACTTGGGATTCCCCTTGGCAATTTTATATGCTATTTCAAGGTTTACGAAGAGAGCGAAGGCGCTCGAGATGAAGAAAAGAATCATGCCGATGTCGTGCATTCCGGCGACAATTACGATGGCCGTGACGATCGCGGCCGCAGTGAAGGGAAATTGAATAGTTCTGAGTAGCGTCTGCGAATTCGATTTCTTCCACCAGAAAAGCTGGCCGAGGCCTATCATCGCCGCCATGAAAATCGCCAGCGGAAGATTTGTCTTGATATAATAGCTGGTGTCTATGGCGCTCGATTTCCCTTTGATGATGTTCGTTATGAGAGGCGCACTTGTGCCTATGAGAGTGAAGCCGGCGATGACAACTAGTGCAGAGGCGCCGAGGAAGAGCGCGAATTCCCTTGACGTGAATGTGTAATTGATCCTCTGCTTCGGGATTCCTTTGACCCGCAGCATGTACAAACCGAAACCGAGTATCGAAAAGAACCCGATGAAGACTACGAGGAGGATATACACCCACATCCCGGGTGTGACGAAGCTGTGGACTGAAGTGTCCCCGAGTACCCCGCTTCTGGTGAGAAAAGTGCTGTAGAGAACAAGGAGAAATGGCATCATTCCCATGATGAAGTTGGCTCTCTTGAAGCCGCCCGTTCGACGCTGAACCAGGAGTGTATGTATTGAGGCGACGGCGAAAAGCCACGGAATGAAAGATGAATTTTCAACCGGGTCCCATCCCCAGAAGCCTCCCCAGCCCAACGTCTCGTACGCCCAGAAACCGCCGAGCGTGATTCCAAATCCGAGGACAGCCGAAGTAAAAAGCGTCCACGGTACAGCCACCTTTGTCCAGTTATCATGGTCCTTCCTCAAAAGGCCGGAGAAAGCATGGGCGAATGGCACGGCGGTGGAGGCGAATCCGAGAAATAAAATGGGCGGGTGGATCACGATCCAGAGATTCTCGAGAAGAGGATTGAGCCCCCTGCCGTCATCCGGCATGAATCCTTTGTGTACTGTCTGCGGCCATGTCTGCCAGACATGTTCAAATGGATTTTTAGCCATGGTCATCAGAACAAGGAATGCGGCTATTGCAGAAAATATTCCCATCACCGACGACTCGTAATGGTGCTTCCTCGCATATACCATAAGGATGAGACCGATTATGGCGGTGTACATCGTCCAGAGCATGAAACTGCCTTCCTGTCCGACGTAGAACGAGGAAATCAGAAGCGGCGGGTGAAGTTGGTAGGAGCTGTAGCTCCAGACGTAAGTGTACTGGAACTGGTGTGTGAGGACAAGGTTCATCAAATACCCGGCTGTCAACAGGATGAAGACAGCTCCGGTGTGAAAACCGATTCTCGCTACCTTCAGGTATTTATCGTTGCCGCTGAAAAAATTATATGTATATGCAAAAGTGGCAGTCAGCATTCCTGCGAATGCCACATAAATAAGAGCTAGGCCCAGCATTATGTACCCTCTTTAATTGTAACTGCTTGAAGCCTCTTGTGTGGAGGCCTGCGGTCCCGTCTTGGATTGATATTTCGATGGGCACTTGGTGAGAACTTCGCTCGCCTGAAAGGCTCCGTCTTCGTAACGGCCTTTGGCGACCACGTCGTTGGCGATTTCAAAATTGTTCGGCTTGGCGCCGGCGAGCACAACGGGCATGATCGTCTTTTCGTCGTCCATCATGTAGAAGTGGAATGTATTCGTGTTCGGATCGTAGTAAGTCTTCATGTCTTTGACCCATGATCCTTTTACCTGGACGGTCCGCTGAGTTTGCTCGGCCGCCTTTGCGGATACGTACGCGATATTGTTCTGCATGAACGAGATCGCGCCGAACACAATAAAGGCTGCTATCACTATCCCCGCAATTATGTATTTTGCTTTCATCTCAAGTTCTCCTTTTCAGCTTCATTCTTCTCATAGAGCTTGCTCACCTTCTTATCTAAACGATATAAATAGATAAAGATTCCCAGCCAAATCACTAAAACGATAGCAAGCACGACATAAAGGGAATGATCATTCAGGAAGTTATAAAGGGAGTCCATTTATTCGATCTCCGTGTGGTTGTTGTAAGTCAGAATACCGATCTTCGATCTCAGCTGGAAGAGCCAGACATAAAGAAAGCTGAAGCCCAGTAGAGATGCGTAGAAGACGTACCGCATGTTTGCATCCATGTACATCTTGCCGTTCGCGTTGACGATCGGGGCGGGGGAGCCTTCGCCCGGGTGCAGTCCGGTCATCATCCTCGGCATTATGAAGACGAAGAATGGGACTGTCACGAAGGCTACGATCGAGTAGACCGCGGAAAGTGTGGCGCGTCTCTCTTCGATCTCCAGTGCACTCCGGAGGGAAAAATACGCCCCGTAGATCAACAGCAGGACAAAGATCGAAGTCTCTCTTGGGTCCCAGTTCCAAAAACTTCCCCAATTGAATTTTGCCCATATTGAGCCGGTTATGGTCGCCAGGATGCTGAAGATAAAGCCGAGTTCAGCCGCTGTCGCAGACTTGATATCCATCTTCATGTCTTTCTTCCTGAGGTATGCAATTCCATACCACATGGACATGAAGAAAGCCAGCACTGCCAGCCAGGACATCGGGACATGGAAAAATATTATCCGCGCCTTGGCGCCAAGCCCGGGGATATATCCTATCGGCATGGCTATACCGATCGCGACAACCGCCGCGATCCAGATGCCGATGCTAATTTTCATCCAATTTTTCACTTAATCTCTCCAGACAAAGTCGAACAAAACTATGGCAACTGTCGATACGACGACACTGTAGGAAAACATAATCTTGAAATCGCCCGCTGCTTCCCCAAACGCGGCCCCGTCGGTGGACAGCCTCGTCGCATCGATCACGCTCATAAGAAGTGGCAACAATATTGGAAACGAAAGGACGGGATACAGAGTTCCTTTCGAATTGGCCTTTGAAATTATGGCGGCAATGAAAGTCGATGCAGAAGAGAGACCAAAACTACCGATGAGAATTGTGATAAAGAAAATCGAAGGTGTCTTTACGACAAATGAAGGCATGGTCAGCGTGTAGGCTATGATTATCATGATGTTAAGAACGTAGATCAGCAGGGAATTGAAGAGGAGCTTACCGGTGAGGACCGATGAAGGTTTGACCCAGAGCTGAAGGGTCATCGACGTTCCTCGCTCTTCTTCACTCACAAAGGAGCGTGAAAGGCCGCTCATGGCAGCGAAGAAAATTATGATCCACAGGATCCCCGCCGACAGGCTTGGGGAGACTGTCTCACCGGCCGTGGAGAAGAGGATTATTGAGAGGGTGACTATGACAAACATCAGGAGTGAATTGAGGGCGTAGCGGGTCCGCAATTCGCTGTTCAGGTCCTTGCTGAATATTGCTACGGCTCCTCTCATTGAGATAAAGATAGCCCTCATATACCTCATCTTCAAGGAATGGCGGGATTGCAGGCAGCGGGCAATGAGAAGGTTTTTGCTTGGAGACCTCTCCCCGAAGTGTTAAATTTACACGCTTGCGCGTGTTGGACTCAATTCCTTCCGCCCAAGTTCTTCCGGAGAGGTGCGAGAGTGGTTGAATCGGCTCGCCTGGAGAGCGAGTTACCGCCAAAAGCGGTACGTGGGTTCGAATCCCACCCTCTCCGCGGAAAAACGCGTTTGTATGGACGGGTAGATTTATGGAGAGGTGCGAGAGTGGTTGAATCGGCCGGTCTCGAAAACCGGAATACCCTTCGGGGTATCGAGGGTTCGAATCCCTCCCTCTCCGCTCGACTATGCTAGGGCTTCGTCGAGCAGGCGGGACTGAGTGCCGTAAGATCGACGCGGCTTAGTCTGGCAGGTTGCATGAGTGCGGGTCTTGTCGAAATACGGAAGAGTGAGGGGGTGTAGTATGTCGTGGTGGTACGTTTACTTTCTCAAGAGTCTGATCAAAGACGATGTTCATTTTGGGTCGACGGACAACCTGTACAGTGGAACGAATCAGCATAACAACGGCTATGTACAGCTTACGAAGGCATACAGGCTGATGGAACTGGCAGTTTATGTTGCCGTGAGGACGGCGAAGAAGGCCCGGAAATTGGGCAAATGCCTGAAGAAAGACTCAGGCAAGACCATCCTCGATATGGGTGATTAAGCTTCAACGTATCGATACAAGTTGCGGGTTTTACGTTGCTTTGCCTGCTTATTACCAATAAGATATATAGGGCCTTTCTGCCGATTCATGGCAGGGAATACGGACGGGGCATCGCGTCGATTTCACGGTTGACATTTTCCGATTGGTTGTCTGAGGTGGTACGAAACAGCCGAAAAAGAGGGGGGCAAAAAGCAAATTCTTGATTTTTACTTTTGGCAGAAATATCTTGGATCGTGTTAAGAGGCGCCCATGAGCAGAGATGATTTCGATTTCACTTTCGACGACGACGAGTACGACGAGTTCGAAAAGCGAAATATAAACGAAGAAATAAAGCGACTTCGCAGGGAAGAGCCCACTTTCTCGAGCATCGCCGCTCTCGAAGAAATAATCGATTACTTTATGAGCCAGGACAAGTATGAGGACGCCCTCTTCTTTGCTAACAAACTGATCTCGGTCATGCCCGTCAGCTCGGAAAACTGGTTCAGGAGGGGGGAGATTAACGAGACGCTTGGAAAGTTCGAGGAGGCACTTGACGATTACACGAAGGCTTTGGAATTCAACCCGATAGAAGTCGACGCGCTGATCGGGCGTGCCAGCTGTCTTCAGATGCTCGACAGGTTTGAAGAGGCGCTCGACAGTATTGAGCGCGCGCTTGATGTGGACCCCGGAAGCTATGAAGCACTGATGAACCAGGGAGTTATACTCGAGAAGCTGACGAGGTACGACGAAGCGTCGAAAGTTTTCAGATACCTGACGGAGCTTGATCCGTCGGACAAAGATGCCTGGTTCGAGCTCGCATACTGTTACGATTACCTTGAGCAGCCGGATAAATCGCTGAAATGCTACGATCGGGTTATAGAACTTGATCCTTACAATCATCGCGCCTGGTATAATCGCGGCATTTCACTGAACGCGCTGGGCAAGTATCAGACGGCAGTGGAGAGCTATGAGATGGCAATCGCCATAGATGAAAAGTTCAGCGCCGCGTGGTACAACAAGAGCAACGCGCTTCTCAGCATGGGGAAACTGCGGGAGGCGATAGAAAGCTACAAGACCACCTTAAAGTATGAGCCGAAAGATGTCGCAACCTGGCACAATATGGCAACGGCTTACGAAGAGCTGGGTGAATACCGGGACGCGGTCAGGTGTTATACCGAGGCTCTCAAGTCGGATCCGAATCACGTCGAATCGCTCTTCGGGAGGGCGGTCTGCTATGATGCCATGAGTATGTACAGGAAGGCTTTGGGCGATTTTACGAAAGCGGCCGGACTGAACGGCTCGGACCCCGACATATGGCACGCAAAGGGCGACGTGGAATTCACGCTCGAAATGTTCGAGGCTTCGGTCGTGAGCTACCGCAAGGTTACTGAAATTCAGCCGGAGAATGTCGACGGATGGCTGGATCTCGGAGACGCGCTTAGCGAATGCGGCGGGCACGAAGAGGCTCTCAAGGCTTACGACAGAGTAATCAGCATTTCCCCCGACTGGAGTGAGGCTTACTATCAGAAATGCAAATGTTGTCTGCAGACCGGTTCTTTTGAAGAAGCCATCGAAACCGCCAAGAAGTCCCTGGAGTTGGAACCTCACAAAATAAGCACGTTCTTCCAGGATTTCGGGCAAATTCAACATTCCAATCCGGAAATCCTGATCAAGTTTGTTTTCCCCGTTTACGAATGGTTGGTGAATGAAAAGAAATATAAAGACCCACGCTAAACTTGTAGGAATAATCGGACATCCGATTTTGCACAGCTGGTCTCCCGTGATTCACGAGACAGCCTTCAAATTCACGAAACTGGATTATCAGTACTCGGCCTTCGATGTCCTTCAGAAGAACCTCCGGGACGCGCTGAAGGGGTTGTCGGCACTCGGGATCGTCGGATGCAACGTGACTGTTCCTTACAAGGAAGCAGCTATGGAATTCCTGGACGAAATTTCTGCGGACGCGAGGCTTGTGGGCGCCGTGAACACGATTTATGTCGAAAACGAGATGCTCGTCGGGCACAATACCGATGTAGACGGAGTAGTGGAAGCCCTGAAGCCATTCAGGGAGCAAATCTCGGATCAGTCGGTCACAGTGTTCGGTGCCGGAGGCGGAGCAAGGGCCGTCGTCTATTCACTCATCTCCTATTTTCGTCCGGAACAGATTTTTGTGGTCAACAGGGATACTTCCCGCGCGGAGCTGCTCAAGAAATTTTTTGCCGATTCCCAGAACTACAGGAATATCAAGATAGACGAGCTGCATAATCTCAATGAGGGTGAGGCCATCAAGAAAAGCAAGCTGGTGGTCAACGCGACGCCCGTCGGCATGTTCCCGGAAGTCAAAGAGAACATTATGGTCGATGAGTCCGCGGACCTCGACGGAAAAATATTTTTCGATCTGGTGTATAACCCGGTGCATACGGCTTTCCTGAAAACCGCAAGGAAGAGGAACGCGATCATCGTCAGCGGGCTCGAAATGCTTTACAGCCAGGCGGCGAAAGCCTTCGAACTCTGGACCGGAGTTGCAATGCCCCTCGAGAAGGTGCGCGCAAAGCTCGACCAGAAGTTTCTTGACGCGAGCGAACCGAAGGAGCGGAAGGTAGCTGTCCACTGAGACGCCGGCGCCATGTCCTGCGTCCCCGATCGTTATACCCCTTGAATCAATTTTCCCGCCGGCGGGATCATCCTGCGAGGAGTTGAGTTATAATTGCAGTCGCATCCTCGACCGGCTTGACCGATATTGAAACGTCCCCCTTTTCCGCCACGCCTGTTGCCAGTCTCCGCGCTGCAGCGCGGACCTCTTCGGGCAAATCTTTCATTTCAGTCAATGCCTTCAAGCACTGTGCGGCACTCAGCGGCGAAGGGAAACCTGTCGAGTAGGAAGAGATCATGAAAGCTTTTCCGACGGCTCTTCTCGCGCAAACGCGTGCCTTGCCCAGGTTTCCTTCTTCTGCGGCGTCGACGGAATGAGCCAGCTCAGCCGCAACTTCAACCGGAAGTTCCATACGCGCTGTTTCTTAGGTAATCGGAGAGATAGCGTGCGGTGTACGACTCTTTCGATTTCATGATTACCTCCGGGGGACCCTGTGCAACGATCCTTCCTCCGGCGTCTCCGCCTTCGGGGCCGAGGTCTATTATCCAGTCCGCACATTTTATGACGTCGAGATTGTGCTCGACAATTACAACCGTGTTGCCTTTGTCAACCAGCCGCTGAAGCAAATCGAGGAGGATCCTGATGTCTTCGAAATGAAGACCAGTGGTGGGTTCGTCCAGGATATACATCGTTTTTCCCGTCGCGACCTTGGATAGTTCTGTTGCCAGCTTAACACGCTGCGCCTCGCCGCCCGACAGAGTCGTAGATGACTGGCCCAGGCGAAGGTACCCGAGTCCGACCTCGTTCATGGTCTGCAGTTTTCTTTTAATGGCGGGGATTTCCCCGAACAACTCGAATGCATCTTCGACAGTCATTTCGAGGACGTCCGAAATGGTCTTGCCCTTGTACCTGACGTCGAGCGTGGCCGCGCCGTATCTTTTCCCGTTGCACACTTCACATTTCACGTATACGTCGGGAAGAAAACTCATCTCGATCTTTCTCATCCCGTCGCCCTCGCAGGCCGGGCATCGGCCTTCCTGCACATTGAATGAAAACCTTCCGGGCTTGTAACCTCTCAACTTGGATTCGGGGAGCTGTGCGAAAAGATCGCGTATCGGCGTGAAGACACCCACGTAGGTCGCGGGATTCGAACGGGGAGTCCGTCCTATCGGCGACTGGTCGACGTCCACGACTTTGTCGATCAGTTCCATGCCCGAGACGGACTTATAGGGAAGCGGCTGATCCGATAGTCTGTAGAAGAATTTTCCGAGAATCCTGTAAAGCGTATCGTTGATAAGACTCGATTTTCCCGAACCGCTGACACCGGTTATGCAAATGAAAACGCCGAGCGGGAATTTCACTTCTATATCTTTTAGGTTGTTACCGGAAGCTCCTTTGACGGTAAGGAACGAACCGTTCGGTTTCCTCAGCTGGTCTTTCGGTCGCACTGGAATGGATCTCTCGTCGCGAAGATATGCTGCAGTAAGCGACTCCTTCCTTTCGGAGAGTATTTCCTTCAGCGTGCCGGCTTTCACGACCCGCCCGCCATGTTCCCCGGCGCCGGGACCGAGGTCGACTATGTAATCGGCAGTCTCCATCGTCTCGCGGTCGTGCTCCACGACTATTACGGTGTTCCCGAGATCACGAAGCGCTTTTAGTGAATTTATAAGTCTGATATTGTCGCGCTGGTGAAGCCCGATTGACGGCTCATCGATGACGTAAAGTACACCGGTGAGCTGGGAACCTATCTGTGTAGCGAGCCTGATCCGCTGCGATTCGCCGCCGGACAACGTCCCCGACGGACGGTTCATGGCAAGGTAGTCCAGCCCGACATTCAAAAGGAACTTCAATCTTGTCCTGATCTCGTGGAGAATAGGCTGCGCTACCTTTTGATTTCGCTTCGGCAGGTTCAACTCGTCAAATCGGGAACTCACTCTGTCTATCGAACCTTTCACGACGGATTGGATATTCAGTTCCTCGCCGGCCGAATCGACAACCCGTACAAATCTGCTTTCCGGTCTGAGCCTGGTCCCGCTGCAGCTTCCGCACTCGACAAGTGGAAGATGGGTCTCGATGTCCCTCGAGTTCTTGCCGAAGTATACCTCGAAATCAAGTCCGCCCAGCGTCGGGACAAGCCCTTCAAACTTCTTTTTCAGGTTAGAAATAGAGACTCCTGCGAACTTGATCCCTTTTTTGGAATCTTTCTGATTCCTGCCGAAAAAAAGCAGATCCCGGACAGTAGAGTCGAGCTTTTCAAACGGTGTGTTGGTGTCCACACCATACGGTTCGAGAAGACTGTTAAG
>JAJYOS010000133.1 GCA_021796055.1 Bacteroidota bacterium | reverse complement strand
GATATCGCCCGGATAAATCGGGACAATTTCAAACCCATAGCTGGAGTAACTCAGCAGTATGCCTCTTAAGTAATTGAGTTTCGAGCCGGACGCCGGCGGCTGCCAATTGAGATTCACCGCATATCCCGGTCTTGCAGAGAAGTACTTCGAAATATCGTACGTGCCGATCGTGTTCCCGCTATCATCCTCTACTGTCCAGAAATATTGCTTAGAGCCGCTGTTCTGAGAAACATCCTTCACGGTCACGTTTCGAACGATCACATAGGCGCCCTTATACTTGACGCCGGAAGAAAATTTTGCCTTCCCTCCCGATCTCACATCGCCCGAGACCAGGTCGCTCAGTTTTATTTCGATTGGCTCAGGTCTTTTGCTTTTGATATCCGAAACGCTGAGAGGGTCTCCGGTATGAGTCGCGTCCGCGGTAGAGATCAGCTCGAAATTTCCCCAAATATCAGTTCCGTACTTGGTAACCTTTCCTGTAACCTGAATGACATAGCCAGTGTCCACAGAGCCATAGCCGGCATTGATAACGTTATCGGACGTATCATTCGTAAAGACATTGATCCCGCCCCACTCCCCGTTCGCCGTGTCCATGATGTAGAAAGAGAAACGCGTAGCGACGTTGCGTATGACGCGAGGATCCGCTATCACGATTCCCGTAACGGTGACGGTATCGTTCACATATGCAGAGTTCGTCAATGACCCGCGGTACTTTGACGCCGAAATTGTGTCGGCCACCAGCAGCGAATCCAGCGACACATAATTGGCATCATGAATTGTGATCCCCGGAATCGACTGCGCCGACGCGAGACCTGCAGTCATGAGGATGATCAGTAGCGCCCTTTTCATTATAAACCTCCTGAGTTTATTATGGTTTTCCGGCTCCCGTCAGCCCGACAGGAGCCGACCATTTATTTTATCACCAAAAACTTCCCACGTTTGATTTCACCGGTCACTGAGTTTTTCACGGTGAATAAATACAAACCTGTTGCGATTGCCTGGTCCTGGCTTGTAATCAGGTCCCATGCGTGCAGCCCTCCGGATATCTGCTGAGTGTTATCCGGTGAATAATGCTGAAACCATTTTATATCGGAGCCGATATATGTCGCCGCATCGTGTTCAAGCGTCGCTACGATGTCGCCCGCAATGGTGTAAATTCTTATCTCACACTTCGGAGGAAGATTGTAAAAATATATCTTCCTTTCCCGCTCGCCGGTGCCGTCCCAGGATGCGCGGGTGTAGTAAGGATTCGGAAACACGCCGACCGTCAGCGTATCGCCTGTTGGAGCAGCCGTACCCGGAAACACCCTGCCGATTGCCCTTACCGATGCCTGGCTCGGAAGTAGAGCCGCCGGGTTTCCCTGGTCGTATGCCTCCACCCCAAAAACATATTGCCACCCGGCAAGGAGAGACGGAACCGTGTAGCGATAAACGTACTTGTTTGCGTCGCCAAAGAACTGTTTCGGTGGATTCAGCCTGGCCGGCATACCGGCGTCGAGCCCGATGGAATCGACAATATCGAAATTTGCAATCTCCATGTAAGGATCCTGGAGCCCCTGGAAATCAAAGCCCGGCTTAGACATATAAAGCCTGTACCCCTCGAAATTCTTCTTGTTGAGCAGGGGATCGACGACATTTTCGGGCGTGTCATCCCAATAAACGGTCGCCTCGCCTCTTCCGGGTTCGACATGAACGTGGGGAGGAGGAAGGATATTCGGGAAAATGTATCTCGTGATCGCGCCGTTGCCGTCCAGGTCCTCTCCGGGATCCAGGATTCCGTTTCCATTCTTGTCTTCGCCGTTGTATGTCCTCTGAGCCCACGTCGCGTTATCATACAAGATATGTCGGCACGCCGCGACGTTGTTCTGGTAATCGGTCGGGTTCGCCGTATTGTATTTCGGTGCGGCGACAATGGCAAACGCGACGGTAACAGACGAGTCCGGCATCAGCTCGAACGGCCCCACGGAGAGAAGCGTGTACCTGTTCCCCGGTTTGCCGAGGTAACTTCCGTTTGCAGGATTGAGATAATAGTCCGCGGGGATCGATGTCTCCATCTTCACGAAGCGATCCTGGTCGTTGGCCGGTGAAAGCATATTGAGATCGCCGGACGACAGGTGGAACTGCCACGCTGAGAAATGTGTGTAGCTGTTGAGCGAATCGAGCAAGTCAGGCCCCGTCTTGACGACATCGCCGAGAGGATCGATCCCGAGAAGCTTTATTGAAACATAGTTGTCCGTCGGAAGGTCCGAGGCGAGATGTTCAGCATCGAACGCATAAGCTAGTCGCAGGGAGTCGACATACCCTATACCTGTCCCGCTGTAAAATGCCGTCCCTTCCGTCGGCAGCCTGTGTTCCGTATTCCGCACTACAAAATCATTTACGAAACCTACGAACATGGAATCGACAGGTGAATCACCGGTGTTGGTTATCCTGAAGCAGAGGATGACGAATGAGTTCGCGATCGGATATTCCCATGCATACGTCTCTTCGTGCACCGAGACGTTCAGGGGAACATGGTTGACGATCTCCTGATTCGTGGCCGGGTTGACTGTATTGGAGTCTGTGAAGTTTGCGACGAAGTCCTGATGGCTGACGGCGCCCGGCGAGAAGTAGCGCGAATCCGGAAGCGAACTTCGCTCTGTGAGTCCGCTGTCGAGCGGCTGCGTGAACTCGGATGGATTCGAATAATAATCGGTGGTAACGGTGCTCACGAACGGACCCTGCCCGTTCTTGTATCCGCCGATCCACAGTCCGCCGTTGAACAGGTGTTCGATGTGCGACCGAACAGGCGTCGTCGGATACTCACACGAAGGCTCGGTCGGCCAGAAGGATGCGTTAAATGTGTTTCCGATCCGGCCGAAGCTCGTGACCGTCAGGCCGATGTTACCGATGCTTGTGTAATTGTAGTCGGAAACTTGTCCACGTGCTACGCCTGATACAAATAGTACAATTGTAGCAACTCTTAGGAAATCGCGCACGACATGCCCTTTATGTCCCTAATTGTCTAAGCTTACCTAAACTAACATCTGAAAAAAAGAATGTCAAGGAAACTTGTGTCAATCCACCGGTGTTAAGAAGATGACTGCGATTTATCGGCGGCGAGAAATTATTAACGGAGATTAAATCAAGACTGTCGGAGTAATTGTATCTGTGCTGGTCGTGGAATTGATCCTTCTCGTAATATTCGTCAATTCGGGCCTTTATAATGTTTCAACTATGTCGCCCGATCCGGGTTTCCTTCACTGGATATTCAGCCGGACAAGCGACAACTCAGCAGAGCACTATTCGAAGGGGATCGCCGTTCCCTCCCTGACCGACTCATCCATGGTCGTCGAAGGCTACGGCCATTACCATGAAATGTGCGTGACCTGCCACGGCGCACCGGGAGTTGACAGGTCCGAGATCGGGCAGGGCTTATACCCCCATCCCCCGGACCTTGCGCATTCCGCGAATGAAATGGGACCCGGAAGACTCTTCTGGGTCGTCAAAAACGGAATCAAGAGCACCGGCATGCCGGGATTCGGAAAGACACACTCCGACCAGAAGATCTGGGCGATCGTAGCCTTTCTGGAAAAAATGAAGAACATGACGCCGCAGGAATACGCATCGATGCAGAAGACGGCGGTGAACGAAGAGGGCACCGAAATGAAAAACATGGATATGTCCGGCCCCTCTCGCAAAAGGAAATAAACTTTAACGAGGAACAACGCGTAGTACGACGGCAGGCCGTGCAGACAGGCACCGCCTGCTTTTTATTTTCGCGGGGTAAAAGGGAAATTGCGGGTTCTGCCTGCTCAATTGAACTCGCAGCACCGAATCGCGGAAGAACCATTAGTAGTCGGCTCTTTTGAATCAAAACATTAACACGCAGATAACACGGGAAAAAACAAGATAACCATGGATCAAATTATTATTAATAGATGTATCAGTGAGAATCCGTGCTTTTTTCAGTGTACTCTGTGTGCAAAAATCTCAAAGTAGCCCACCACCGAGACATTTCGAATCTTGAGATTCTAATTCCCGTGCGTTAAAGTCGATCCAAGCCTGGGGCGATGGGTCGAAATCAAAAGGCATGTTTAGCGGAGAATCAGGAGGTAAAAATGGGACGCATTATCATTCTGTCAGCAATGTTCTTCATTTTCGCAAACGAGTGCAACGCCCAGTTTGAGCAGGGCCGGAGCGAAGTCTCTTTCATGGGAAGCATGGGGTCTTACAGCTATAAGGAAAAGTCACGGACGACCTCAAGATACGAGTATTCAACGCCGGGGCCGGAACAAAAATTTTGATAACTAAATACGTGCTGATGAGATTGGAGTTGAACTACAGGTCGCACGACTGGAAGAACGATCACGGCTATGGAGCAAGCTACGACGAAACCTGGATAAACATAGGAGTTCTCGGCGGGTTTTCAATTCTGTTCTGATTTCATTTAAGACAACATCTTCAGTTTGGTGCCGCTCCGTCGCCGGGCGGCACCGCCTTTCTGTAATATTTCAAGACAGGTTTTCTTCACTTGGCGTTTGCACGTGTTGTCTCAAATGGGGCGCCACAAGCTATCCGATTTTGTATAAAAATCTCCCTGAAGCTATCATCAACGATAGAATCTCAGCTGTCGGTGTAAACCGCGAGTCGTGGATATCGGGCGGGCCCGAAAAACATGTGACGGAGATATCACCGGGCATGGACGGAAAGAGCGGGAAGTAAAGTCTTAACTCGGTCCGCGGGCTGTGGTACAGGCGTATCACATAGTTGTCATCTTGATCCGGTAAAAGTTATATTAGGTCAAACGATAACCAATGAGTAGAAGATCAGCAGCCGTTCGCGAGCAGGAATCTGAATTATTTGAGGGTTTGCCTGCAGCTACCCCGGAAAAAGCACGCCCCGTCCGGCAGGGGCGCCATAACACTCAGGGCAACAAGGTCGACGCAAAGGACCGGCACTTTCATGAGTGGTACAGGTTTGTCCTCTCCTTCCCCCCACATCTTGTGAGAACTTATATCGAGAAGTTTTCCATGGGAGACGATGTTACCATTCTTGATCCCTTTTGCGGTTGCGGTACGACATTAGTAGAAGGCAAGTTAGCGGATCTGAAGACCGTGGGGCTTGAAGCTAATCCATTCGCACAATTTGCGAGCAAAATCAAGACTGATTGGGGAATCAAGGCAGAAGAGCTTATCGACGACTCTCAGCAGATTGCTGAGCGGACGCTGTCACAACTCAGATATCAGGATTTGAATGATACGGGCTTCGTATCTGATTTGCCGGAAAACATCAAACTGCAAACTCTGTCGGAAGAAGAACAGAAATTGTTATTGGCAGAGTCGATTAGCCCGCTCCCATTGCACAAGTCCCTGGTATTACTGGAGAACATAAACAAATCCGAGAACAAAAGATTAAAAGGTCACCAGCTTCTTGCTTTCTCAAAAGCCGTCGTATTTGGCATAAGTAATTTACACTTTGGACCGGAAGTCGGTCTTGGTTCCATTAAGATGGATGTTCCTGTTGTCTCCACCTGGATGCAAGAGATTAACACGATGGCTAGAGATCTCGTGGAGGTTTATCGAAACAAATATCCCGCTTCGAAGGTTTTACTGGCCGATGCAAGGAACGTTTCCCAATACATCCCGCCTCAATCGGTAGATATGGTAATCACGTCCCCCCCTTACCCGAACGAAAAAGACTACACTAGAACTACCCGCTTGGAGTCGGTACTCCTCGGATTCATACATGACAAGATGGAGCTGCGTTCATTGAAATCCACGCTGATCCGCTCCAACACACGGAACGTTTACAAAAACGACGACGACGACAGGTGGGTTGCCAACCACAGAGAGATACAGCGCATAGCCCAGGCGATTGAGAGGAGGAGAATCGAACTGAATAAGGACTCCGGCTTTGAAAAACTATATGGACGAGTTACAAAACTCTATTTCGGAGGCATGGCCCGTCATCTTTCTTCTCTCAGCAATGTTCTGAAGCCGGGGGCGAAGCTCGCCTATGTTGTCGGCGACCAGGCATCATACCTGCGGGTAATGATCAAAACCGGAGAGCTGCTTTCGAAGATTAGCGAAGTCCTTGGATACAAAGTGCTCGGCCTTGATTTGTTCAGGACAAGATTTGCAAGCGCCACTAAAGAACAGATGAGAGAAGAAGTGCTTTTGCTGGAATGGCCCAATCGAAAGGTGAGGCAAAATGGCAAATGAACGCAGCTCGTACGAGCGGATTATCGAACTGATCTTTGGGGAACATTACAAACCTAACGTAACCAGTTTTGTCTTTGAAAGAGCAGAAATTGTGCGTGCTGCCGCCAGGCTAAAGGTCAAAACACCCAAGAATGTCGGTGACGTCCTGTATAGTTACAGGTACCGCCGCCTTTTGCCAGATGCAATCAGAAAGAAGGCCAAGGAAGGATACGAGTGGATTATCTTGGGTACCAAAAAGGGGGAATATAAATTTGTGCTGGCAAAGGAATTCAACGCCTCTCCGAACACCGATCTGGCAGAGACAAAGATACCGGACGCAACTCCGGAAATAATATCGCGCTATGCGCTTTCCGATGAACAGGCTCTGTTGGCCAAGATACGCTACAACCGGCTCATCGATGTCTTCACTGGACTTACATGCTACTCAATGCAGAACCATCTCAGAACCAAGATCCTGGATAATGTCCAGATTGAGACGGATGAGCTCTATGTTGGTATCGATAAGAGAGGCGTGCATTACGTGCTCCCGATCCAGGCGAAAGGCGGTGGGGAACGTATCGGCAGTGTTCAAATAAGGCAGGACTTCGACCTCTGCGCGGACAAGTTCCCAGATGCCATTTGCCGTTCAATCGGGGCACAGTTCATGGAAGATGACGTGATCGCTCTATTCGAGTTTGAGCTCGCTGCATCGGACATAAAGATAGTAGCAGAGAAGCATTATAGACTGGTATCCAATGACGATTTGACAAAGCAAGAGCTTGAGCAATATGTCAAACGTCCGGATTGAATCCGTCATATAGGCCCGAAAGTCGAATCCGGAGCACATCTTCTTTACAGAGGTTCACTTGAAGCCCAAATAGACAGATTCACGCTGTTCGCTTGCATTCGACTTCCCCCTTTTCTACATTTCTCAGTCCGGGTTAGCGCTTAAAAGTTGTTCCAAATCATAAAAGGAGTGCGTATGAAATTATCTGGTATCTTCTTTGTTTTTCTGGCGACCCTTGCTGCCGGATGCTCGCCGTTGATGTTGAAACCGGCAGACTTCTCGTGGCCGATCGAGGACGAACTGAAGTCCGACTCGCGCGGGATGGTGCAGGAGGATCGGTACAGCCTATCGTTCAGCATCAAGCCATTGATGTACACCGAGTTCAAAGATTCTGTCAATGTAAGCAACCGCACGATCCGGTTAATCCGGGACATAGAGGGATACTACTATATAACCGGCCCGAAGTTCAAGAACGTCTACGTGTTTTCGCAGGGCGACGGAGGTCTTGTTCTCGAGAAAGCAGTTCCGGTGTCGAAGGAGGGCCTCACCTCGCCTGCCTTCAATCAGAGGACCCCTTACATCGAATTGATCAACGGGAACGACAAGCCGATCATGCTTACCAAAGACGGAATTCACGAGGAGGAGAAGAAATGAGAACGCTTGTAAATTCAATAGGCACGATGACAAGAAGCATCACGGTAGTCCTCGTGCTGGGCTTTCTTGCCACGGCCGCAGCTCAGCAGAGATCCGACTATGAAACAGTCAAATCTTTCCAGGCCAAGTACAAGGCAATCAAGGAGGCAATCAGGGAGGCAAAGACGGTGCAGGACTGCGCCGACATCAATGCCAACATTACCGAGCTCGAAAAAGAATTTGCAGGAGATACAGTCCTTCTCAACAAGTCGCTGTACCCCGACAAGTATGACGATATGATCGCGAGCGTTAACGGTGATCTGAGTTACGCCCAGGATAAGCTTGGCCTGATCGAAACGCAGGTTGCGAGGATCACAGATCTTGAACTCCAGGTACGCACCCTCTCGGGGAAAGTCGACAGCCTGACAAGCGAGAACGACAAGCTGATGGCCTCGCTGGATGTTATGTCGAGGGCCGTCGAGAAAAACAAGCAGGTTGTAGATTCCCTGAACAGGATCATCTCGAGACTTCGCGCAGGACTGAGGGCGCGCGACGCTGCGATCTTCGCCATGGCCGACAGCATGTTCATGCAATACGACAAAAATGTGCAAGGGCTCCCCGAGCAGCAGAAGGGTTTGCTGATTCGAAAAGTGGAGAGCCGCAACATCGTAGGAAACATTCTCCAGGCGGCAAAGCAGAATACAAAATTCCTGGAATCGACTCAGCTGACCGGCAAAGACCTCATCTCGATGGTGAAGGAACAGAAGCAGTTCGGCTCGTACTGGAAGGGAGTCGGTCCGAAGCTTGCGGCGATTTACGTCGGGGCGAAGGAGCGCGGAAAACAAATCGCGGCGATAGATACGGCAATCGCCGTCTGGGGGAGGAAAGCCGATTCGACCCTCTGGGCAGGACTGAACTCAGAATTCTCGGGCAAACAGATCCCGGTCCAGCCGTTCCACAACGCGGACGAGTTCGTAGCGAACCTGAGCCAGTACCTCCAAACCCAGGGCGGCGATCCGAACGCATCGAACACCGACAAGGCAAACAAGCTGAAACATTTCCTTGACGACGTCTGGAAGCCGAGCGTGGGTTCACAGTGGATGCCGATGCTTGTTGACCAGGGAATCATTACCAAGGACCAGCAGACTCAAATTCAGACCAGACTCACTGCGTGGGAAAACGCAGCGTCGCCGTCTTATACGATCTGGTATATTCTGATCATCGTAGTGATTTTGGTGGTCATTGCTCTTGTCCTTAGAAAAAAGAGGAAGACGCCCCAGCAGTCACCCCCGCAAAATCCGTAGACAACCTTCCATCATTAAATGCTGAAACGGAAACGGCGGACTTAGGTCCGCCGTTTTGTTTTTCTGTTACAGGCTCTTCTTACCTGTCCACTGCCTTCATCATTTGATCGTTGTAGCGCGCGCCGGCGGCAACACCCGGAGAAGCTATCTCGCTTATCTTAGCCAGGTCATCTTTCGACAGCTTCATCTCCAGCGCAGCGATATTCTCTTCCAGGTACTTTTTGCGTTTCGTACCGGGAATCGGTACGATGTCATTCCCCTGAGCGATTACCCATGCCAGCGCAAGCTGGGCGGCAGTGCATTTCTTCTCTGCCGCGATCTGCTCGATTCTTCCGACGAATTCGACATTCTTCCTGAAATTCTCGCCCACGA
Organism: Bacteroidota bacterium; assembly: GCA_021796055.1. The sequence continues at coordinate 1,573 of JAJYOS010000133.1, read as the reverse complement.
ACCGTGGGTTATCTTTCCTGAAATCCGTTTCGCCGAAACCGCTGTTGTCCTTTATTTGTCCCGTCAGGAATCCACGGCCGAGCGGGCTGAACGGCACGAAGCCGATCCCGAGTTCGCGGCAGGTTGGTAAAATCTCCCTTTCAACATCGCGTGTCCACAGAGAATATTCGCTCTGCAAGGCGGTTATCTTGTGGACTTTGTTGGCGCGCCTGATAGTCTTTGCCGATGCTTCCGACATCCCGATGAACCTGATTTTTCCTTCTTCGACGAGGCGCGACATCGCTCCTATCGTATCCTCGATCGGTGTCTCAGGATCGACGCGGTGCTGGTAGTAGAGATCTATCGTCTCGATGCCGAGACGTTTCAGGCTGGCTTCACACGCCTGACGTACGTACTCGGGTTTGCCGTTGATCCCCAGCGTTTTGCCGTCCTTCGTCCTGACATTACCGAACTTCGTCGCAATCAACATCTTCTTCCGGAAAGGCTTCAAAGCTCTCCCGACGAGGATTTCGTTCGCGCCGGCTCCGTAAACGTCGGCTGTGTCGAAAAATGTGATCCCGAGTTCAATAGCCCTATGAATCGTAGCGATAGACTCTTCATCGTTTCCCTGGCCGTAGGACTGCGACATTCCCATGCAGCCGAGGCCGAGGGCGGAAACTTTCAAACCGGTCTTGCCTAATTCACAATACTTCATGTTCTTCTCCAGAGAGATTTTTCTTCAATCTTAAGAAATTCAAAATTAAAGGTCAAAAGTCAAAAAAGGTGTGAAACCCGCTCAATATCGGCAAAACGCGCCGGCAATACTGTCCAATTTGCACTTTTGAATTCTAACCTTTGGCTTATATCAGAACGTATGGTACAACCCTAGATAATAACCAAAGTGCTTGTAGGAAGTAATGCCATTCCCGGCGTCACCGGATAACAGTATCTGGTAATCTCTTGCTACAGGGATGCTTCCTCCAAGGTGTATTCCGGTATAACCCGCGGCAACGACCGTCGAAGCGGTCTGGTGGAAAATCTCGGCACCAAGAAAAAATGCATCGCTGAAATTATACTGGACGAGGACTCCCGAGAAATCCCAATTCCTGTTTCCCGCACCAGGATTGAACCAGTAGCCATCGCCGCCGTAGATAGTCCAGTTACCGATGTCCTTCTGCAACCAGAGCGGAACGTAGAGCTGCGTCCTGCCGCTGCCAAGCCCTTTTGCAGCGCTACCGGTCGGGATTTCAACAAGAGGAAATACTCCGATGTCGGGTATGAGCCCGGATTGCTCCACGAAGCGATACTTAACTCCGATCTCGGTGTCACCGTAGCCCGCGTATGAAGCCGCTCGTTTCGGCGCGTCAAATGCCATCGGAGCAACAACGTGAAACTGGGTGTTCGGAAAAATGCCATAGTTGAATTCGACCGCCGGGCCCACGCCACTCGTCCCTGTTCCATCGACAACGCCCGAAGAGAAAAAGTATAGCTCTCCATGCATGTACGGCACCGGGACCGGATCGTCTGTGCGGAACGGCGGGCCGGCGAACGTTTCTACGGTCGCCGATAGCAGAAGAATAACCGCGGCGAGAAT
>JAJYOS010000132.1 GCA_021796055.1 Bacteroidota bacterium | reverse complement strand
TATGTGCTTTGCGCGAGGGCTAAGGGACTAATGAGATGACTTGACAAGTTCTGTTTTTTTTTTGTATACTCCTTTCGTCAGGCGGTAAGGGGGCTAAAGGGCAAAGGGAATGAACCCTAGATAGCTCGGATGATAATTGATCGATCGCAGGATTCCACATCGGTATGATGTCGGAACCAAAGGAGAGCATCTGAATGTCAGCGGCAAACCGGGCGTGTTTTCGGGATGCAGGCTCTATCTGTTCGAGAGGGTGCATTCCAGTTTTGCCAAGCATGACTGGCCTGTTAGCGTTGTCAGGAGGTACACCATGAACGAGGGGCACGGTACAGAAAGCGTATCACCCATCCTATCGTTGGTGAAACATATTTTGATTGGATTGACAAAAAGGGGAGGTAGCAATGCGGGTTTCCCAAAAGGCTTTGATTGCGTTGTGCATAGTCTCGACCTTCTCGCAATCGGGTTGCAGGAACCCAGTGGATTGGGGTGGCGGTTTTCCGACCAAAGCTGGTCCTATCCTCTTCATCTCCGACAAGAGCGGAACGAGCCAGCTTTACAGCATGGATGATGACGGCTCAAAAATTCAGCAATTGACCTTTGATCCAAATTTCCAGATAGCGGCGGCGAAATGGTCACCAGACGGCAATTCAATCGCAGCAACCAGAGTTACGTACCGCTCTGGGATCGGAGTAAACTCACTTTACATAATGAACGCGGACGGAACCGGACGCCACCTTCTTACAAACGGTCGCTTCACGGTTCAGGATTCGGCCTATGGTGAGCTTCATTACGGGGGGATCACAGGAGGAGTTGTATGGTCGCCAGATTCGAGACAGGTGGCATTCGCATCTTGGCTGTATTATGAACTTGTCCCTAACAGTGATGTGTTTATCATGAGCGTGGACAGCTCAGGCTGGCGAAGAATTACTACTCAGAACGCCGAATCCGTCCGCGGCGAAAACCTCCATATATGGGCTGTAACTGGGTGGTCTCGTTCCGAAGACCGCGGAGATCTTCTTGTGGGGGACCTCCAATACCTCGTGAACCCAAGTGGAGAAGGGTCGCAGCCTGCCGACAGCATAATTATCTTCGGTCTTGACGGGAAAAGCACAATGTGCCGAACTGATGGCGGGGGAAACGCCAGGCTTTCTTCTGATGGGCAGAAAATTTCCTATCCTGTTTATGCCGGCAAGCAAGGCATCCAAATAGTTGACATCGATGGGACTGTTATCGGATTCATAAACATAACCTTAGATAGCGGTGCTGGGCAACAACCGATACCGGTATGCTGGTCAGCAGATGACACGAAGATCCTAGTTGATTTCATAAGCTCAGCAGGAGTCAAAGTATGGATATTGGATCTTCAATCGTCAGAAACAAAAGACGTTACACCGTTCAAGAATTATGATGGATGGCAGGCTGCAACAAGCTGGCGAGGGAGGTGATAAAATCCATGAAATGAATTCCGAACAAAAGCGGAGCCCCTGATTCCGCTCGCGCGGAATAAAACATGTCTCTAGCCCGAGATATTATTTCCAGAAGTAACTCTTCTGCAAGGGCTCCTTGTCTATTGTAGCGACCGTGGGCCTTACTTTCAACTAACTTTGTAGGGAGAAAACACCATGTTGCGCCAAACAATTGGAATCCTTCTCGCCCTGATGTTCGCGACAGCGATATTCGCCCAGGGGAATCGAATGACCGTTCAGGACAAATACGGACATCAACTCATTCTTGAGATGAATGGGAAGACAGGATCTGCTCACCGCGTTTATGGAATCTTGCCACGGATCAATCGATACGGTTTCGAGGCCAGAAATCTCAATGAGCTCTCAATCGAAAGCCTGACGAGCAAATTCCTTTCCGATTACGGCGGTATTCTGAAGGTAAACCCAGACCAGGTGAAATTGAGAAATGCGGAGACTGACGGGAAGATGTGGTATGTTACCTACAGACAAGCGGTGAACGGTGTCCCTGTTTACGGAACGGAAATAGGATACACAATCAATCAGGATGGAGACATCATTGCCCTCGGTGCCGATGTTTATCAGGGTATTGCGATTTCGACGACTCCAGCGTTGACTGCTGATCAGGGTGAAACCGCCGCGCGAAAAGCATTCGGGGTTGACTCTGCGGAGATAAAGAGTCCTGGCGAGTTGATTATCTATCCGGGAGACAGGGACAGCGCAACTTCATTTCGCCTTACCTGGAAAATTCAGTTGTCATCCTTCAAGCCATTAAGAAATGTGATTTTCTTTGTCGATGCAGGAAATGGTCAGGTGGTGGCGGAGCAGAGCAATATTAGACACGAAGTAACCGGGAACGTATCTGCTTCTTATTGGCCCGTCCGAGCGAGCGATTCCCCTGTCCAATCGGGATTCTGGACGACGCAGATACGCCTTCACGACGCGAATTATACTTACAACAGCTATACAAATAGCGATAACAGCGGTAACTACACGTTAACCGCGCCGTACCCGGGAACATGGTACATTGACTTTCCGCTTCAGGATTCCTGGGTGAAGGTGTACAACTATAATGGAGGTAATCCGCAGACGGTTCTGAGAACAGTGACAACTTCTTGGGACGGTGCCCGCAGTCTTAACTGGGGAGGGAGTGACAGCACCAACATTAGGTGGCAGACAACTGTTGCTCACGACCTATTCAAGAGTCGTTTTAGCTACGGGAGCATGGATTACCAGATGCCGGGGTACGCGAATGCCCTCGATGATGAAGTCCCTCCTCAGCCTGCCAACGGATGGGCTGATGGCTACGCAATCGCTTTCGGGTTGCAGCTTGGTTACCATTGGGCGCGCTCGAGTGACGTGGTGTTTCATGAATACACTCATAATGTTATCTACCATCTTTACGGGAGTTTCATCGGATCTTCATATGCGAGCCAGGGAAGAGCGATGGATGAAGGCCTCGCCGATTATTTTGCCTGCTCTTTCAACAACCACGCTGTTCAAGGTGAAGACGTCGGAGTCAACAGAAACTTGAATAATTCAAATGGGTATCCGGACAATTATAACTACGATAACAATGACCAAGCGGCCCCCTATGATAATGGTCTTATAGTTAGCGGGGCCTGTTGGAGTCTTCGTCAAAGCATCGGCTCGACTATAACTGACTTTCTCGTTTTCAAGGCATTGCAGATGGCACCCCACGCGTACAACTTCGCAGACTTTGAAACAAACGTCATTATAGGGGATGACCAGTGGTATCAAAGTAACCACCTCAGCCAGATACAGGGTACCTTCTACGCTCACGGAATTACTTCTAATGCTCTCACTGTTTCCGTCTCAGGACCTACAGGTCTGTACATCGGCAACCAGGGAACCTGGACGGTAAGCGCTTCCGGAGGAAACGGGTCGTACACGTATCGATGGTATCTAAAATCCGGTGACCCACAAGCGGGAGGTCACTGGATCGGTCCGCTGAGCTCCGGGACCAGTTACTCCACGCAAATGCACAGCTACGACAATTATCTCTACGTGCGAGCTGACGTTGTCTCGGGTAATCTCTACTTTGGGTCGAGTTATCGATATGTTACTTGTACCGACTGCTCCGGTGGACCTCTCACACCTCAGGTACCTCAGGATAGTGTAGCAAGCAGCGGGGCGTCGACGAACACCGGAGGAGATGTAAACATTCAACAGAATTACCCCAACCCGTTCAATCCGACCACTCAAATTCGATTCACTCTCCTGAAACCCAATCATGTCACGCTGGTGGTGTACGACATGTTAGGTAGAGAGGTCGCCAAGCTGGCTGATGAGCAGATGGCTGCGGGTTACCACGCAGTGACCTGGAATGCCAGCGAGAAAGCGAGCGGAGTCTATATCTACAGACTTTCGGCGGGTAATACCGTACAGGTGAGGAGAATGTTGATGTTGAAGTGACACCGTCACTTCAACAGAAATCCCGCCTTCTTCCGCGTGAATCCTGATGAAGTAATTGTTGTGCTTCAGTCACTAATTGAAGCGGCCCCGTGTAGCTACGGGACCGCTTCCCTATGTTGTGGCCGCGCATCCTGTTGCTCCAAATTGCATACTGGGCATTCATACCCACCCAGGAACGCCGCAATGTCTTCCCGTGTCAGATTTAGGTCCCAAAGCAAGCATAGGATTCTCTGGAGTTCATTTCCATGTGTTTGTACCGGGCCCCTGTCCGATACGCGGAAAAACCGAGATCCTCAGTCTCGCGCATCCCATCGGCACGAGCGTGAGCTTCTCGACAGGCTCATCCGATCTCACGGGGCTCTCCCGAAGCGACCCGACCATACCGTTGCTCTCCAGTTTCCATTGAGGTATGAGTCTTCCCTTGCCTGTCAACTCAATCGGTGCGGTGTCGAGGTCAAACGGCTGTTTTGCCAGAGAACCTGGTTTCTCGACGACTTGGAATGACCGTGAAGGATCCTTGACATCGACAACAAGTCCGTAATTCCATTTAGTCGTCGGGAACACTTCATACGCCGGCCACTCCTCTGTGCCTCCGTACTTCACCCACCTCTCTCCGATCTTCAGTGAGTATGTAAGCGGGCCGCGCATCACGGAAACCGAGTTCAAATCCTTCGTCCAGACCTTCACCGAAATTTCCATCGGGAGCGTAAGCGTGACGACATCGCCATTTTTCCATTCTCTTTCGAGAGAAATCCAACTGTCGGGAGGTGGACCTGCTTCAACTTCGTTCCCGTTGATCTTGACCGCCGCCTTCTTGCACCAGCCGGGAACCCGAAGCATCAATGGAAAATTCACGGGAGAGGATGCGGAAATTTTGAAATTGATCTCTCCTTTGAACGGATAATCGGTCGCTTCTTCGATCTTCACGCGTGTACCATTTCCCACCTTCAAGTCGACACTGCTTGGTGCATAGAGAACCGCCGCGACGCCGTTGTTCGCGGTTGCCATCCAGAGGTTCTCCGCGAAGTACGGCCATCCGAACGCGACGTTGTGCTGGCAGCACCTGTAATCCCACGGGTCGTACGAGAACATGTCGCCGTCGTTTTCTATCATCGGGGCCTTGTTTGCGGTGTCGAGCTGTACCTGGTTCGGAGCGGTGAAGTAATGGAGCCCCTTGAGGTCGGGAGTCATGGAAGCGGGAAGAGAATTGAACGCTACGGTCTCGCAGCGGTCCGCCCAGATCGGCTTCCCTGTGACTCGTGTCAGCATCTCCGTGCTGTGCATCATCTCGACCATGGTGCATGTTTCGGTCGCCTGCCTCGCGCCGGTGTAACCCGTGCGACAATCTTCGTCGGCGCCGTAAAGACCGCCGGGAACCTGGCCGTATGTATCGATCACCGAATCGTAATCGTCGATCGTAGATTGGAGGTAACGACGATCATTCGTTATCTGGTAATACTCTGCCGGCTCCCTGAATCCTTCGGCGAGATTCACGCCGTGCCATGTCGGGATCCCGCCCTCCCAGTCCGCCGTCCTCTCATGGTTAACTCGTGCGACATCAAGAAGCCACTTTTCGCCGGTTTCATTATATAGCCAGATGATGTGTTCCAGGTTGTCGCCGCCGCGCCACTTCTGCCAGCTTCCCGGAAGTATGTTCGCGAGAGGCTGACGGCTCATCCATCTGAAATAACGCAGCATGAACGGGATGACCCGCTTATCGCCCGTCGCCTCGTAATAACTTCTCATCACGAAAAGCATCAGCATGTTCGGCCAGATGTCGTGGTTCTTCAGATTAACTCTGGGTCCGAACCATCCGCTGGAATCCTGACTCGCGAGGGTCGAGTCGATCCACCTCTTCGACTCGTCGATTATTCTCTTGTTGTGCAAAATATAACCGAGGTCCGTGTACCCACGCAGCCAGTAAGGGAGTTCTTCCCAGCCGTAGTCTCCCTCTCCCTCGCTGTTCGCCCACGCGCTCACCTTTATGTTGCACCATTTGCTAATTTCGTCGAGATGTCCGGTGAACCCGTCCGCCATGCAATCAAGCTGAGTCTTCAACCAGCCTTCCGGTTGGATCGCGCCTATCGGGAGTTTATAAAGCGGGCTTGGGATAAGAGGTTGCCTGTTTCCTTTGTAGAATGTATTGGAGGACGAGACAGACGGCACTTTCAGTACCTTCACCCTCACTTCGTCGCCGCTCGACGGCTTTTGTCCCGCCATGAGGAGATGGACAGAAAGGGAGATGAGTGTGGACAGCGTGACCAGGTAGTTCCGGTATTTCATAAGCGGACTCCTTATTGAATATTTCCAGCGGGCAGAAGATATGTTCCAGAAATGCTTCAAACGGTTGGGGGCGGCGAACAACCGCCCCTTTCCGGATTTCAACAGACCGAGGAGGTTATTTCTCCGACATAAAGGGATACCGATAGTTCTTCGGGGGAACCAGGTTCTCCTTCGTGCTCCTCGGCGACATCCACCGCACCATGTTGAGGAAGCTGCCGGCCTTGTCGTTCGTGCCGCTCGCGCGTGCTCCGCCGAAAGGCTGCTGCCCGACGACGGCGCCCGTCGGTTTGTCGTTGATGTAGAAGTTGCCAGACGCGTTGATGAGTATCCTGTTCGCGGTCGCGACAGCATACCTGTCGTGGGCGAAAACCGCTCCCGTCAGAGCGTAAGGCGAGGTCTCGTCGCAGAGATGGAGTGTCTCTTCGTATTTGTCGTCGTCATAAACGTATATGGTCATGACGGGTCCGAAGATTTCCTCTTCCATCGTCTTGAAGTGCGGGTCTTTCGCGCGTATGATCGTCGGCTCTATGAAATATCCCTTCGAGTCGTCGTAGTTCCCGCCGAAGACGATCTCGGCGTCGCCCGACTTCTTCGCGTAATCGATGTATCCTGTTATCGTGGTGAACGCGCCTTTGTCGATCACCGCATTCATGAAGTTGCTGAAGTCGCGCGGGTCGCCCATCTTCACGGTTTTCAGTTCCTTCACCATGTAGTCTTTCAGATCGGCCCAAAGCGATTTCGGAATGTATGAGCGGGAAGCGGCGGAACATTTTTGTCCCTGGTATTCGAACGCGCCGCGGATGATCGCGACCCCGAGCTCTTCGATGTCGGCGCTCTTGTGCGCGAAGATAAAATCCTTGCCGCCCGTCTCGCCGACGATCCTCGGATAAGACTTGTAATTCGCGATGTTCGTCCCGACAGTCTTCCACATATCCTGGAACACGGATGTGCTTCCGGTAAAGTGGATTCCGGCGAGATGAGGCGACGTCATGGCGGGCCGTCCGACGGCTCCGCCCGGGCCAGGGACGAAGTTGATCACCCCGGGGGGCACTCCGGCTTCTTTGAGTATCTGCATGATATGGTATGCCGAGTAGACGGCGCTCGATGCGGGTTTGGAGAGGACGACGTTTCCGACCATCGCGGGTGCTGTCGGGAGATTGCCGGCGATCGAAGTGAAGTTGAAGGGCGATACCGCGAAGACGAATCCTTCGAGCGGGCGATATTCCATCTTGTTTCGCACATCCATCGGAGAATGAGGCGGCTGCTGCTCGAAGAGCTCCATCGCGTAGTATGCGTTGAAACGGAAAAAATCGGTGAGCTCCGCCGCGGCGTCTATTTCCGATTGGAACACGTTCTTGCTCTGGCCAAGCATCGTCGCGGCGTTGAGCGTGTCGCGCCACGGTCCCGAAAGAAGAGCGGCGGCTTTCATGAATATCGAGAGCCTTTCCTCCCAGTCGAGGGCCGCCCATGCCGTCCGCGCGGCGAGCGCGGCCTGGATCGCCATATTAACTTCCTTCTCGCCCGCCTGGTGATACGTGGCAATCACCGTCTTGTGGTCGTGCGGGAGAACACACTTCGCGATCTTACCGGTTTTTATTTCCTCTCCGCCGATTATCAGCGGTATCTCGATCTGCCTCCCCTGCATCTCTTCGAGTTTTGCCTTCAGAGATGCCCGCTCGGGTGAACCCGGAAGGTATGTCTTCGTCGGTTCGTTAGGCGGCATCGGAATTTCGAATTTCGCATTGGACACGGTGACTGTACTCCTTGTCTGATTTTAAGTGGAGAATGTCCTGAGAAAGTCAAAACTACAACTCAAAACTAAAAATTGGATTTTGGGTCGATCAAGAAGACTTTTGGCTTTTGACCTGTACTTTTGACCTTTGAATTTTGACTTTTGATCTATTTCGTTATAGAATCCTTCAGCGCATCAAGACACAATTTAACGTTCTTCTCGTTCGAAGTATAGCCCATGAGGCCGATCCTCCATATCTTTCCGGCAAGTTGCCCGAGCCCGGCGCCGATCTCGATGTTATACTTGTTAAGAAGGTGGTCTCTCACCGCAGCTTCGTTGACTCCATCCGGAACGGTGACAATCGCGAGTTCCGGGAGGCTCGACTCGCCGGTGACAAAGCTTTTGAGTCCGATCTTCTCGAGTCCCGCGCGGAACACCGCGGCGTTCTTTTCGTGACGCGCCCACGCTTTCTCGAGTCCTTCCTCCTGCACGAGAATAAGCGCCTCGTGAAGGCCGTACAGCGCGTTGATGGGAGCGGTGTGGTGGTACGTCCGTTTCGCGCCGCTCCAGTAACTCACGACGAGGCTGATGTCGAGAAACCAGCTTTGGACTTTGCTCTTCCGGTTCTTCACGGCGTTGACCGCGCGGTCACTGAAGGTGACCGGTGAAAGGCCCGGCGGACACGACAGACACTTCTGGCTCCCGGAATAGGTGACGTCGAGCTCCCAATCGTCAACCCTGACCGGTATGCCGCCGAGAGATGTGACCGTGTCGGCAATCGTAAGACAGCCATACTTGCGGGCGATCTTCGCGAGGGACGCAATATCCGACCGGGCGCCCGTAGATGTCTCGGCATGCACGAAGGCGACGACTTTGACATCTTTATCATGCGAGAGGGCGTCTTCGAGTTTTGCCGGATCGATCGGCTGGCCCCATGGGGCCTCGACGACGACCGGGATTCCGCCGTGGCGTTGGACCATTTCACGTATGCGTCCCCCGAAGGCGCCGTTCACGCAGACTGCAACTTTCATTCCAGGCTCGACCATGTTGGCGACGGCCGCCTCCATCCCAAGCGAGCCAGGACCTGATATCGGGAACGTCACCTCGTTCTTCGTCAAGAAAGTATCCCTTAGCAGGAGCTTCAATTCGTCCATCATGCGTATGAATTCCGGATCGAGGTGGCCGATGGTCGGCCGAGCCATTGCCTCGAGTACGCGAGGATGAACGTTAGATGGTCCCGGACCCATGAGGATTCTGTCGGGTGGACGAAAGGAATTAATTTTCATGTGCATCTCCTAATCTTTTTCAGCTTTAGAGACAGCGGTCAACATCACCCTCTCCCAAACCCTCTCCCTTCAAGGGAGAGGAGGCTTGTGACGCAGACAAGCGAGCGGAAGCGTGTTCGAGTATATTCAGAATAACACCATCGGTGCTCGACATGATTTCAGTATTATTGAACCTGAGAATTTCAAATCCCTGTTCGTGGAGCCAGCGGTCCCTCTCTGCATCTTTGCTCTTCTGTTCGCCATGATAATGCTGGCTGCCATCTGCTTCAACAATCAATTTCCTTTCAAAGCATACGAAGTCCACAATGAAAGGTCCGATGGGCTCCTGCCTTCTGAACTTCAGACCTTCAAGCCGTTTTCCGCGAAGAACTTTCCACAGAACGCGTTCGGCTTCCGTCATTCTTTTGCGCAAACCTCGCGCGATCGGCGTTAGCTTGCTTCTCATTTCATTTGTCCACAAATGCGCAGCTTTTCCATTTCATGGCCTCACCCCCACCTCAATCCTCCCCCATGAAGGGGGAGGAACCCGCCGGCGCGACCCGCAAAACTCAGCTACGCACATCGAATTCCAGACTCATGACTTCGCACTCTCATTTCATCGTCCATTCCACACCCGGAGGTTTCCCTCCCTCGATGGGAGGGAATTAAAGGGAGGGTGATCCGGCTGGCAAGACGCATATTTACTCTAACCATCATCACACAAGCAGGCCCGCGGTTTTGAGAATCGACTTCATGTCCTCCCGTTCACGATCGCCGAGGGGAGCGAGCGGACTCCTCGGTTCGCCTCCGAAATAGCCGAGCATGTCGAGAGCGGCTTTCAAACCAGGCACGCCGTATTTCGAAGTCACCGCCTTGTTCGCGGGAATCAGTTTCTTCTGCAGTTTAGAGGCTTCTTCATGTTTGCCCTCGTCAAAAAGATTCTGCAGCTCAACGCATTCGTCGGGAGCTATATTCGCCAGCGCGAGTATTCCGCCCTTAGCTCCCGCAGCGAGACCCGGATAAAGCACGGATGCCGTACCGACAATGACCGAAAAATCAGCCGGCACCGACGCGATAATTTCAGCGGTCTGCGCCGAGTTCTCAGAGCTGTTTTTCAAACCGACAATGTTCTTATGCTTCGCGAGCTGGGAAACAGCCGCGGCCTGTATGTCGACTCCGGTAAACTTTGGAACATTATATATGACAACCGGGATCTTGACGCCGTCCGAGACTTCCGTGTAATATCTCACGAAGGCCGCGCCATTCATTTCACTCTTATAAAAAGAAGGTGTGAGCACGAGCGCGTAATCCGCGCCGCGGGCGGCTGCATCGTTCGACAACGATATGGTCTCTCTGATCGAATCCGAACCGGTCCCGGCCAGAAGCATCTTGCCCCCGGCGAGACTCTTCTTCACGGTCTCGACGACTTTCAGCTTCTCATCCCGTGTGAGAAACGCGCTCTCGCCGTTGGAACCCATCACGACGTAGCCGCTGAGACCGGTCCGGTTCCAGCGCTTGATGTTGTCCGCGAGTTTATCGTAAGCCACTTCGCCGTTCACGAACGGAGTGGTGACGGGCGGCATAATCCCTTTGATCAAAGCGATGCCTCATCTTTCATAATAGGGAAGCGTTTCAAAGAATAAGTTCCAAACACCAACCTCCAAGCTCCAAGCAATGAAC
>JAJYOS010000131.1:10062-10878 GCA_021796055.1 Bacteroidota bacterium | reverse complement strand
GCCAACCTTCCGCCTGCACCTCTCCGTTTTGTTTCATCGGGATAGCGATATGTTCGATATATTTCTCTTTCCGCTTGCCCTCGGACCTCTGCGTCACACGCGACTCAACCCTGCCGTACTGAAGCGCCTGCTGGCAGATGCATTCCTCGCAGATTCCGTTCGTGCCGAATATCTTGCTGCAGTCTTTGCCCCGCACTTCGTCCGGGCTGTAACCCGTTATGCGCGCAAATGCCGAGCTGGTCGTCTGGATTCTGAGACTACGGTCCAGCAGGAGAAAAGCACTAGGCACGTTGTCGAGGATGGCCTGCAGCTTGGATTTCTCCTCCGAGAGCTCGCTCGTTCTGGATTCGACGGTCTCCTCGAGATGCGTGCGGTAGCGGTGGATCTCTTTATCTCTCTCGTTTAGGGAGGAGGCCATCTGGTTGAACCGCTCCGCAAGGTCTTCTATCTCATCGCGCGTGTCGACGGTAACGCGATGGCTGTAATTTCCTTTTGCTATTATGTCCGCTCCCTGCTGAAGATCGGCAATCGGCTCGGTGAACTGGTGAGTGGCAACTATACTAAGACCGGTCGCTGTGATCAGGATAAGGACGAGAAGGCCCGAAAACTTCAGGGCATAAGAGTGCACGGGTGCCATTATCACCGCTTTGGGAACCGCATCGAAAATGAAGAGCGGCATCGTAAAGGCCGCGTTGGACGCGGCGTCATGGTCCGGCGTGTCCGGAGGAAAGAGAGGGGAGTGCGAGATAATGTCCCCGCTTCGTGTCGTGAATGTGCCGGCGGCCGGTGACAACAGCGCTTGCCGGGTGGCCGCAC
>JAJYOS010000131.1:0-10052 GCA_021796055.1 Bacteroidota bacterium | reverse complement strand
TTCGTTTCTGTCGAGTGGTAAAGATAATGTCCGTCCCCGCTGACAACGACGACTACTTCGCCGGATTTGAGACTCCGGTATGTGTCAAGCGCGCTGAAGAAATCCTGTGCAAAGATGTCGGCAATAAGTATTGCTTCCCTTTTACCGTGAAAGTACAGAGGCATCGCGAAACTCATGACCGGCACCGTCTTATCGTTACCGGCAGCCAGCTCTGCCGGAGCAATTGCAAACTGTCCCCTGCTGAGACTGTCCACCAAAAGCAAATAGTATTCTTCGGGGGTGTGGTGCAGGGATGCCGCGTCCACAATTTCGAACGATTTCGATGCCGCATCCGGCGATCTGGACTCGACTCGGACCAGCTCATTCCCGAACTGATCGACTATTCTTATCTGATAGTAAATTCCCCGGGTCCTGGCGAGCGATAGGATATCCTGGTTCAGGAGGCGGACCGTAGCAGGTTCCACGAGGTGACTCTGCGTGCTCAACTCCGCAAGCATCCTGTGTGTCAGGAAAGAGTTTTCCAGGACTCTCATATCCCCGGCTATGTCGGTCATGAAGTTGGCACTTCTGTTTCGGACCATGGAAAGGTCGTGAGTCAGGTCTTTCACCGCGACCTCTTTCATCATCTTCGTGTTCGAATTGATCCCGTAGAGCCCGAGCAGGAGCACGGGGAGGACAGATAGCCCGCCGAAAGCTATGATTAGCTTGCTTCTTATTGAAAGCCAGGGGAAAATCTTATTGAGGTCCAACATTGCCCGACGTGATCACATCTGCTTCAAAATGGTATTTTTTTTAACAGTTCATTTTATCCAGAAATGCCATGAGATGCAAACCAGGCTCATGCCACTTGACTCCGTCGCAACATCCTGATATCTTTATCGTAAAGATGCGATGAAAGAATTTGAAGCATGCCGATAACCAGGACAGATAGGTTCAAGCCGAAGGATGTGCGGCTTTCATTGTGGGCGAAGGCGCTCTCACATCCGGCGAGGGTCGCGATTCTGCGCACGCTTGCCAAACGGAACGCCTGCGTCTGTGGCGAAATCGTCGAACTATTGCCGATCGCGCAAGCGACAGTGTCTCAACACGTTAAGGAGCTGAAAAATGCCGGCCTGGTAGACGGGACCATCGAAGGGCCATCATCTTGTTACTGCCTGAACAAAGATGCGATCGAGAAACTCGCAGCCGATCTAAACGCCCTGTTCGACGAACTGAGGTCAGGATGCACCACCACGAGCTGTTCGACGAAGGGGAAGGAGTAATGGATATCGAAATTAGACGCGGAACGCGCGAGGACAGGGACCTCATCCTCACCCTGTTGAATGAAACGGAGCTTCCCACCGCAGATGTCAACGGGAACGTCACGCTGTTCTACGTCGCAGAGGAAAAGGGTGAACCGGTCGGAATAGCGGGCTTCGAATTCTACGGTAATGACGCACTGCTGCGGTCGGTTGCGGTACGCCCCGGTTCACAGCGAAACGGTGTCGGTTCGTATATCGTCGACATGATGCTTGACGAAGCCAGGAAGAAAGGGACCCGCAGCGTTGTTTTGCTGACCGAAACCGCAAGGGACTTCTTCCTTAAGAAAGGCTTTGACGTTGTGGATCGCTCAGCAATCGACAACGATGGCATGAAGCAGTCCCCGGAGTTCACCTATGCATGTCCGAGGTTTGCTGTGTGCATGAGGATCGTGCTTGCTGAGCATAACCGTGCAGGCGAGGAAACCCGGGTAATACATGGAACGATTGCACTTCAGAGCGGCGGAAAATAAATTGTCCCAGGAAAGGCAATCGAACCATACCTAAATGCCGGTCTACATCTCTCTACTTCGCGGAATAAACGTCGGCGGCAACAAGATCATTCTTATGGATGATCTAAGGAAGCTCTACGAGAAGCTTCGTCTCACGAACGTGAGGACCTACATTCAAAGCGGGAACGTCGCATTTGTCGCAAAGAAAAAGAATCCGATTGAATTGGGAAAACTGATCAAGGATGGGGTGAAGGAGTCCTTCAAATTCGAGGTAGGGGTTATAGTATTAGAACTCGGCCAACTTGATAGATTAATCGCAGGGAATCCGTTCTCGGATGGGAGAGTCAGACGCGGGGGAAGGATCTATTTTACGTTCCTGCTTCAGGCGCCTCCGAAGGAAAAGATAAATGAGCTCGACGGTATGAAGATGAAACTCGCGAAGGCTTCCATGTCGGAAGACGATTTCGAGATAATCGGCAGGACAATTTACGTGCTTTGTCGGAACGGCTGGTCGAAGTCGCCGTTTAACAGCAGCATCACCGAAAAAGTCCTGAGAGTCGAAACGACGAGCAGGAATCTGGAGACGATCGAAAAGCTCGCAGAGATCGGACGGAGCCTGAATTCCGATTGATAATCGATAATTCATGATTGGCAATTGAGAGATGACCTGGCAGGAAGCCTACCGAATACTTGAACTCTCCACTCCGAAGACGCTTGAGGAAGTGAGAGAGGCATACAGTATACAGGTCAAGGCGTGGCATCCGGACCGCTTCGAAGGCGATTTGAAGATGCATCGGGTCGGGACCGCGAAGATGAAGCTGGTCAATGAGGCATTCAAGTTCGTGAAAGACAACTGGAGCAAACGTGCCCCCGGGCAAGCCTCATCTGAATTTGAAAGCCCCACTGAATCCGCAAATCATGGCTCGACGGTCGCTGGTAAGCGCAAGACGGGCCTGCGGGACATCCTCACCGTCCTGGATAATGGGACATCAGAAGCCAGGAAGAACAAGGTGGTCGTCGCGGCAAAACGTGTTCACGAGTATCTTGGTGATGCAACGGTGACAGTATCCTATCCTGGCCACCGTCAGCGGGAGGTCAGGCTGAAGGTTGGCGAATCAGCGACGCTTGAGTTTTCACAGTCAATACTCTTTGAGATCCGGCTTCTGCAGATTCGTAAGGTATACAAAGTCAGGCGCGGTATGCTGCTGCCGCAGGCCCTTCTGGCCATTGATATGGTCGTAACAAAAATGATTTGAGGTAATGTTATGGAGGGTACTAAACGCTCCGACATAAGGCCGGGGATAAGGGTCGCTATTGTCCTCAAGCAGGACCAGCGGACCGGAAAACTAACAGAAGGCGTCGTCAAGGACATCCTGACAAACTCATCGAGTCATCCGCACGGCATCAAAGTGCGGCTTGAGGCAGGCGAAGTGGGCAGGGTAAAGAAGATCCTGCCTTAGCATTTCAGAATTGTTCTCGGTGGCGGTCAATGACGGCTGTACGCTCCTGTTCACTCGGTGAACAACCCGACAATCCTTATCTTATCAATCCCTGCCCGACATAGTGTCACCATTCCAGCATTCGGTCTTCTTATGGCCCGTTGCTTCTCTCGCCATGATAGCCTAGATTCTGTCTGCGCAGAAACGGGAAACAGGAATTGGCCACAGGCAGCAGGAAATTCGGAATCGGCAATGTCGGGAGGATGTGCGTAAATTTCGTAAATCCAAGCTCTTATCAAATGAATCCCGAAGCTCTCGGGATGAATCCATCAAAAATCTTGAAAGCGAGATGACAACATGAACGAAGAAGCTATCAATGGACTGAAACCGGAGAGGGTGTGGTTCTATTTCTCCGAAATCAGCGCGATCCCTCGCGGATCGAAAAATGAAAAGGCTGTACTCGAGTATATCAAGAAGACTGCCGCGGCGATGGGACTGAAGTCGAAACAGGACAAGGTCGGGAACGTGGTGGTGATGAAGCCGGCGAGCCAGGGGAAGGAGCAGTCGCCCACAGTCGTGCTGCAGGTCCACACCGACATGGTTTGTGAGAAGAACCGGGATGTCCAGCACGATTTCCTGAAAGATGGGATCAAATTCCACCGCGAGGGAAACTTCATTAAGGCCGACGGAACTACGCTGGGCTCCGACGACGGGATCGGCGTCGCATCGCTTCTTGCTCTGCTGGAGGACAAGTCGCTCGTCCACGGTCCGATCGAAGGTCTCTTCACGATCGACGAGGAGACGGGGCTTACGGGTGCTAATCATATCGAACCTGGTTTTATCACCGGGAAGATCATGATGAATCTCGACTCGGAGGAAGAAGGCGTTCTGTATATCGGGTGTGCCGGCGGATTAGACACGACCATGACCATACCGGTGAAGAGGAAAGCTGTTGCAGGAAAAGTATCTGTGTTCACAGTAATGGTCCGCGGACTTAAGGGAGGCCATTCGGGTGTCGACATCCATCTCGGACGTGCGAACGCGCTTAAGCTTTTGACAAGAACCCTCATGGCGATCGACAGCGGGACGAAGATGAAAATGAAGCTTGTCTCGCTCGAGGGTGGAAGCAAGCACAACGCTATCCCGCGCGAGGCGGAGGCGACAATAGTCGTCCCGGCCGCAGACGAGGCAAAGGTCCGGGAGATTGCCGCGGAATGTGAGGCAACATTCAAGAACGCCTTTGCAACAACCGACCCGGACGCGAAAGTCCTGGTGGAGAAGGCGAAGAAGGCAAAGCCGGCATTCGACGACAAGTCGAAGGCAGCAGTGCTCGATGCACTGAACGGATTTCCGCACGGCGTTATAAGAATGAGCAGCGACATACCGGATTTAGTGGAGACCTCGACGAACGTTGCCGTCATGAAAACTTCCGCCGCCGGTGTAACGATAGTAACGAGCCAGAGAAGCTCGATCGAATCCGAAAAGGATATGATCGCAGCGCAGGTCGCATCGGTCGCGAAGCTTGCCGGGGCCAGGATAAAGGTAAGCGATGGCTACCCGGGCTGGCAGCCGAACGTCGGCTCCGCCGTGCTCGCGAAAGGCAAGAACGTCTACAGGAGCCTGTATGGCAAGGAACCGGCTGTCAAGGCGATCCACGCAGGGCTCGAATGCGGCATCATCAATGACCGGGTCGGCGGAGGCGTCGATACAATTTCCTTCGGTCCCACGATCATCGGTCCGCACTCTCCCGACGAGCATGTCGCCATCGACAGTGTCGAGAAGTTCTATAATTATCTCGCCGAGATGGTGAAAAGCCTGGCTTAATTTGTCGTGTGGCCCCGCGGTTCCGCGCGGGGCCTAGGTACCTTCATATGGCAAAACTTAGACAATTGAGATGCCGCTCTACGGCATCCCGTATACGATATATAGAATAATGAGCGATAAAATACGTCAGACTCTTAAAGTACACAGGAGATAAATATTCGTTTCTTAACGCCATTTTTTCTCAGGCCGATGGGAAGCTTGCCAGAGAAGAGGAGTCCTGCCGCCACTCAAATAGACGTCTCGGCGGTCTGGGGCGTAGCTCCGCTAGAGATCCAGCCGAAAAGTGGGTGTGCGACCGGAGACTTCAGAGTGCCTTCTCCCATAACCCTACCACTGACGGTATTTCTATCGGCCCCATCGGGTCGCATCACGGCATTCCAGCCGCGGGCCGTTCAAGGCGGTGCAGACTTGACGCCATGACGAAACTCAATGACGCAGGGTTCGATCACCGTCGGCGGAGAACTTGGGAGGAGGCATCAACGGTTGAAGTCCATCTCGCCTTGTAGTATCCTGCCGAAGAAACGCAGTCGGGAAAATAAACGGGCAAAGGGAGGCGGCTATGCGGCGAAGTATCGCGCCCTTAATGATCATCATTATCTCAACATCAGCTTCTATGACGCAGACGAAAAAAGTATATAAACCGAAGAGAGTTTACGAGCTCGAGAAAATAGGAAACGCAAGAGCTGTCCAGCTCTATGCGGACGGATTCGACTCGCTGACGAGGCGCGAAAAGATTTTCGCTTACTATATGGCACAGGCTGCTGTCGCCGGCAGGAATATCGCAATAGACCAGACAAACAAGTACGCACTCGAAATAATGAGTTTATGCCAGGAAATCCTGTCCCGCCCTGATGGTGTACCTGCGAAGACGCTGAAGGCAATTCAGGAATACACGAAGCTCTTCTGGATAAATAACGGTATGTACGACTACCCCACGGCGAGGAAGTTTGTTCCGGCATGCACGCCGGAGGAATTTGAAAATGCACTGTCGATTGCCGGGAAGAACAACGACCGGCCATGCCCGGAGCCGGGGCACTGCATGGAAGTCTTCAACAAGGTCAGGCAGGCAATGTTCGGCCCGGATTTCATGGCGGTCGTTACGGATAAGACTCCCGGCCACGATTTCATCGCCGGCAGCGCGAACAATAATTACGAGGGACTGACGACCGCCGTGGTGGACGCATGGACAAAGGCGGGGAACGAGAAGTATCCGCTTAATTCGAAAGTAATCCGCAATGACGGCGGAATCGAAGAGCTTGTGTGGCGATGCGGAGGGTACGGTGTTGAGCCCGGGTTGTACGCGAAGGAATTAGGGAAAGTGGTCGAGAACCTCGAGAAGGCAAAGGAGTATGCCGCAAACGAACATCAAGCCCGTACGATCGAGCTGCTCATCAACTATTTCAAGACCGGCGACCCGGCCGACTGGGAGAAATTCAATATCAGCTGGGTGAAAGATTCCTCCAATGTCGACTTCATACTAGGCTTCATCGAGGTCTACATGGATCCGCGCGGTCAGAAGGGGAAGTATGAGGCGGTCGTGTACTTCACGGACAGAGAGCAGACGGCTCTCATGAGAAAGCTCGCCGCGAATGCGCAGTACTTCGAAGATCGTGCCCCCTGGAAAGACGAATTCAAGAAGAAGGACGCCAAGGCTCCTATTGCAAACGTCGTCAACGTGATAGTCGAAACGGGAGATGCGGGACCTGTAAGCGCAATCGGCATCAACCTACCGAACGAGCAATACATCAGGCAGAACTACGGCTCCAAGAGCGTCCTGCTCCATAACGTCGTTGCTGCTTACAATGCATCAGAGCCCAGGGGACTCCTGGAAGAATTCTGTTTTGATACTGCCGAGGTGAGGCGCGCAAAGAAATACGGGCTGGCGGCGGACGATCTGCACACGGGAATGCACGAAGTTCTCGGTCATGCCTCGGGGAAGGTAAGCGACAGCCTGAACGGAGACCCTGCGGACCATCTGCCGGGCTACTATTCGACGCTCGAAGAGGCAAGAGCGGATCTTGTCGCTCTCTGGAACGCATTCGACCCGAAGCTGAAGAGGTTGAAGATGGTCGCCACAGACGATGTGGGAAAAGCCATGTATGACGCTTATGTCAGGAATGTGTTTTTGCAGCTTCGCAGGGTTCCCTCAGGCGACCAGCTGGAGGAGGACCATATGAAGAACCGTCAGATGGTCGTCAACTACATCATGCAGAACTCCGACGCGATCGAGACCGTTAGCAAATACGGCAAGACCCGCTTTCATGTTGCCGATTATAAGAAGATGCACGGGATGGTCGGTCAACTCCTCGCCGAGGTTATGAGAATTAAGGCGGAGGGCGATCTTGCAGCCGGGAAGAATCTTGTCGATACGTACGGACTCAAGATAGACACAAGGTGGCGCGATGAAGTCCTGAAGCGTGTGAAGAAGCTCAAGCTTACGGCATATACCGGTTTCGTCATGCCGGACCTGAAGCCCGTGTATGACAAGAAAGGGAAGATAGTTGACGTGAAATTGGAATATCCGATGAGCCTGACGAAGCAGATGCTCCAATACGCACAGGCGGGAAGTTGAATCACTCAGGGTTACATTCCCCGCCCGCCGCTCGCGGCGTCATTCCGGCGAAAGCCGGAATCCAGAAACTGGATGCCAGCGTTCGCTGGCATGACCGAACGATACCTCGACGCTTGCGTCGAGGAGTTTTTCATTGCACGTCAGGCAAATAGCTCCGCTGACTGTTCGCGTCTCTGTCAGGAAGATGCACAGCGGTGAACCCTCGCTGACTCCTATCGACCATCCTGCCGTGAAAGCGGCGGCCGAGGCATTGGAGGAAGTATCCGGCGGGAAGCCGTTCTATAGTCGGGAGGGTGGATCCATTCCGGAGGTGCTGGCTTTTCAGGAAGCATTGGATGCCCCTGTGGTTCCTCTGGGCTTTGGTCTGCCGGACGAAAACAGCCACGCCCCCAACGAGCATTTGTACCTGAGGCATTTCTTTGGCGGGATAAAGACGGTGGTTGTGCTTTACGATAGACTTGCGGGGAAAAAGGAAGGAATAAAAAAATGACCGCCGGTTTTTGAACGGCGGTCACTGCCTGATTCTAAATTACGATCTATTACTGCTCTATCTTCCCATCCTTTATTTCACTCACCAGCCTGTCGGCATGATAAATATATTTCAGCGCTTCGGGGATGGCCATCGAACTCACAGCAACTGACCGGTTTACGGCGGGTACATAGATGAAATCGCCCGGCAGACTCTCGATGTTTCCGTCGAAGATGAGTCCGACCACGTGACGATTTTCATTTATGACCGCGCTGCCCGAGTTGCCGCCGATAATGTCGTTTGTCGCTACAAAGTCGAGCGGTGTGCTCAGGTTGAAGTCTGAAGGCGGGTTCTGCCAGACCGATGGGAGGCTCCACGGATACTCTTTGCCGAAGCTGTAGTATCTGTTGTACAATCCGTAGAACGTTGTATGCGGCGGGGCAATCGTCCCGTTGTATGGATATCCTTTGACCACTCCGTCCGCGATTCTGAGCGTGAACGTTGCATCAGGCGGAATCTCGGAACCGTATACATCATAGAGTGCACGCCCGAGCAGGATATTATCGGCTGTCTCTTCTGCCGAAAGCTTGCCGTACTGTGACTGGAGCTCCATCGCTTTCTTTTGCGTGGCAAGGACGTACCGGATAAACGGGTCGGTCGAATCGAGTATCGCTTCGGGGGATCCGTTCAACAAAGCCACAACTTCTGCACTGTCACCGAGTGCCGATTTTCCGGCCAGGTAATCGGCGGCGTTGTCCGGCGTCCGCCCTTCGAGCAGCGTGTTGAATGCCTCGTTGCTGGTGCCGAAGTTCGATTGCAACATGCCCAGCTGTGTTGCCAGGATAGCCGTCTCAAGCTCCTTGCTGAAGTCCTTCGGGAAGAATTTCAGCTTGAACGTGTCGAGCTTTGCACCGCGCATGTCCGCCGGACGGCTTTCCTCGGGGAGTTTCATCTGTTCCGCATATCTAATGAGCTTCGCGGCTATGCTGAAGTAACCGGAGCCGCCGCGCCCGAATACGTCGTAGGAAACCATCTCAGGAAAGACCTTTCCCTTCTCGCTCTCTATTCTCGACAAATCCTTCCAGGCCGAACCGTATTTCTGTTCCAGAGTCGGGTTGTCTTCCACTTTCTTCATGAAATCTCTCTCGAAGGCTTCCTTCCTTGCCATCAGGTAGGCGTCGCGAAGTCCGCCGAGATAACCGTTAATCGCCTTCTGGGAATTCGAGATGCCGAACAATCTGGTCTGGTACTCGAGTTTTTTGTCGGGATGATTTGCGATATACTTGGTGTAGACGTTCGCGAGGTTCCCGAGGTATTCCAGGTAGTACGGATAGAGATAATCCCGCATGAACTTCAATTGGGCCACCGACAGGAGCCTGCTGGTTCTTCCGGGGTTTCCAATTACAAATACGGGTTGACCTTCATTGGCTCCTTCCTTGCTCCATTTGAAGTAATCAGGCGAGTGGAGAGGTTTGCCGTCGCTTCCATATATCCTGAACAGTGCGAAGTCGAGGTCATATCGCGGATAAGTGAAGTTGTCGTAGTCGCCGCCGAAGTACGCGACTATCATCTGCGGTGCGAAGACTAATCTGACATCCGTGTAGCGATGATATCCGTAAAGCGAATACTTGGCCCCGTTGTAGAAGCTGACCACCTGGAACAGCATAGAGTCCGCCGGTGTTTCCTCCTTGTACTTTTTCCAGTATTCCTTTTGGATCTTCTGAATTTCTGCGTTGCCGTTTGCAACTTTCTCCTGTGCGTTAGTGCCTGTCTCGAAAGCCTTCTGCACTTCCGGAGTGACGTCCTTGATTAGGACGAGCTGGTCGGCATACATCCCCTCGACTTTCCTCTCGTCCGCAAGAGTAGGAGCGTAGAAACCGCTGTCCGGAAGATCTTCCCCCGGCTTGTTGACCTTGTCCAGTGCGTAACGAGCACAGTGGTGATTGGTCAGGACCAGGCCGTCTTCGGAAATAAACGATGCTGTGCATCCCGGCAGCC
>JAJYOS010000130.1 GCA_021796055.1 Bacteroidota bacterium | reverse complement strand
CTTCCCTCTCGACCTCTTGATTAGACTGGGCGATGCTCGCCGCCTTGATCTGGATAGGGGATCGATATTGTGAGTGTCGTTCCTTTGCCCCCGACACTTTTTATCTTGAATTCACCGTTCAACGCTATGACCCTTTCCCTGATTCCGAGAATACCCGTCGAGGTAGGATCTTTCTTCTTATCTTCCGCCATCCCTTTGCCATCGTCTGCGATCTCCACAACCATGTTACCATCCACCACTTGGAGTGAGATAGTGACGCTGGTGGCCTCGGAATGCTTTGCAACATTAGTTAGAGCTTCCTGAAGGATGCGGAACACGGCAGTAGAAGCGCTTTGTTTTAACTCGACGTCATGCTGCAATCTGGTAATCCTGCAACGGATGCCGGTGCGATTTTCAAACTCCAATGCCTGCCATTGAATCGCAGTAAGAAGTCCCAGCTCATCAAGGACTGCCGGCCGCAATTCCGTGATGATTCGTCTGGCCGAACGAATGGTCTTTTCGACAAGCTCAGATATGGAATTGATTTTCCCGAAGACAGATACCCTGCCGACCGGATCGGTCACAATTTTCGAAACCATCCGTTGCAGTAAAGACAGATCCATGTGCAAAGCAGTGAGCATTTGTCCGAATTCATCGTGAAGTTCTCTAGCTATCTTTGTCCTCTCCTCCTCCCTTACTTCCTGCAGCCTAGAAGCAAGCGACCTCAACTGCCTTTCACTATCTTTCATCTGCTGCTCTATCATTTGAGGTCCCGAAAGGTCATGGAGGACTACGAAAATCCCCCGCTCCGCCCCCGACTCATCGGTCAGCTTCCATAGATTAATGGCCGCGCGGAACCTGGCGTTCCCCTTCCGCAGACATACGCCCTCAAACTCCGTCATCCCATCGCCCCCACTCGATAAGAGAAGAGAGGATAGGGTCTTCTTTGTCGCCTCATCCGGGAAAAATTCAGTTACCGCGTGTCCCACGAACTCCCCCTCATCGTATTTCAACAGTCTGAGGATACTTCCGTTCCAGTTTGCAATGTACCCCTTGCTGTCGATCATGAAAACCGCAAATTCCTTTGCAGACTCGGAAATTAGTCCAACATTTGTCATGTCACCTTGCATTTCAATCATATTACGGCCTTTGTCGTCGCTTCAATTTTAGACGGTCGTCCAGTCTGCCGCCTGCTCCGACGGTCACCCGCGGCGCGAGAGACAATGAGAGATGCGGGACTCGACCGCCAAGTTCCGGCCTGGCAAAAAGAGAAAGTAACAAATCGTCAAAGCCATTTTACTATTCTGACTACCGATCCTTCCATTCTGGTAGATTTTACTTCAAACTCATCGGCAAAATGCCTGCTTGCGAGAAGGAGTAGCCTTTCGTCCGTCGAGAACTGATTTCGGCGGACCGGTGCCTTCAACATATCGAATTCAGGCTCATCGCGTTTTCGGGATGGCGACTGAAGCACGCTGATGCAAATCCCTTTCTTCCCGGCTCGCTGCACCGACTGGATCACGATGTTCCCGGTACATTCCAGCGCTATCGCCTTTCTCGCAAGTTCGGACACCACGGTCGAGAGAAGAGTTACGTCGCTCGGATGAAATCCGACTTCCTCTGCGAGCCATTTGCATCTCTGTCGCGCGTTTACCACATCCAAACCTGAATTTATGAAAACTGAGATTTCTCCATTTACCAATTCCTTTCCCTCCTAAACGCGACCAACTCGCTTTTACTCTCCTATTAACCCTCAGCAGAATTCCAAAACGTGATTTTCACAGCATAACCTCACTCCACCGTGACACTCTTCGCGAGGTTTCTCGGTTTGTCAACGTCACACCCTCGAAGAAGAGCGATATGATACGCGAGCAATTGAAGAGGGATGACGGAAAGGACGGGGTTAAGCGAATCGATCGTCTTGGGAATCGGGATTATGTATTCCGCCATCTTGTTAACGCGAGGGTCATCGTGGTCTACTATCGCGATGACTCTTCCCCCTCGTGCTTTTATTTCCTCCATATTGCCGACTACTTTTCCATAGGTCTCGTCGCGCGGCGCAAGGAATACTACCGGCATTTCACTGTCAACTAGAGCGATCGGCCCATGTTTCATTTCGGCCGCGGGATATCCCTCGGCATGTATGTACGAAATCTCCTTCAACTTTAACGCGCCTTCAAGCGCAACAGGGAAGTTGTATCCCCTTCCCAGGTAAAGAAAATTCCTCGACTCATAAAAAGCTTCCGCAACCTCCCTGATGAAAGGATCAAGCTGCAATGCCTCCGACATAAGCCCCGGCAATTTTCGCAGCTCTGCGGAGATGGTTTTCAGATCCTCGGATTCGGGGTTAAGGCCGCGTGTGACCGCGATCGTTAGCATACTAAGCGCCACAA
The DNA here is from genome assembly GCA_021796055.1 of Bacteroidota bacterium. Next base: position 8,508 of record JAJYOS010000130.1, on the reverse strand, counting down.
GTTGGCACGTGAATGCCTTCGTGGAAGCGACTCCGATCTCAGGGCCCGCGTGAATATAAATGCCCGCCTTGCTTTCGCGGGCGATGCTGCTTCCGACGACATTGCAAACCGCGAGGCAGGTGGCACCCTTCGCATTAGCCATCCGAAGCGCGGCAAGAGTATCCGCCGTCTCGCCGCTCTGAGAAATCGCCACCACCACATCGCTATTGTCGACGACAGGGTCGCGATATCTGAATTCGGACGCGTACTCGACTTCAACCGGAATTTTCGCGTATCTCTCAAGGAGGTATTTGCCGTAAAGGGCTGAGTGCCAAGACGTTCCGCATCCCGTGAGTATTATTCTCCTCGCCGACAATATTTTCGGCATGAGGTTCAGAAGTCCGCCCAATTTAACGCTGTCGTCATCCGTAGAGATTCTTCCTCGCATTACGTTTCCTAATGCTTCAGGCTGTTCGAAAATCTCCTTCTGCATGAAATGTTCGTAATTGCCTTTCCGTATATCGTCGGACACGAGAGTCAGCTGCTCCGACTGGCGGACTACCTCACGGTTCTCAAGGGTTCTGAGATCAATCCCCTCTTTCGAGATAAAAGCGATCTCTCCGTCAGAGAGGTGTATCACTTCCGAAGAGTAAGGAACAAGCGCCGCCTGATCTGATCCCACCATAAACTGCCCGTCTCCTATGCCGATCAGGAGCGGGCTTCCGTTTCTGGCGGCGACCAGACATCCCGGCGTTCCTGAATGTAAAATCGCCAGCCCGTAGGTTCCTTCCAGCTCGCCGAGCGCGGCAAGTACTGCCGCATCAATCGAGGCTTTTGTCTTCAGCTTCTCCTCGATGAGGTGGGATATAACCTCCGAATCGGTCTCCGACGCGAACGTGTGTCCCTCTTCGACGAGTCGCTCCCGAAGGGAATAGTAGTTTTCGATTATCCCGTTGTGGACAACCGCCACAGTTCCCGTGCAATCGAGATGCGGGTGTGCGTTGGAAACAGAAGGGACACCATGAGTCGCCCACCGCGTGTGAGCTATCCCAATATTCGAAGCCGGAAGCTTGCTTGCCGCCAACCTCGCGAGTCCGTCCACCTTCCCGGGACACTTTACGTCGTATATTTTCGAATCGCTAACTACAGCGACACCGGCCGAGTCATATCCGCGATACTCAAGATTGTAGAGTCCATTGACGAGAATCGGTATCGCCACCCTCTTACCTATGTAACCGACAATTCCACACATAATAAACTATCCTCATTTTAATTTTGAGAAAACGTTAAGCTCCTTCTCAACTACGGTCTACCTGGAGGAGCTGGAAAAGGTGAAGCCTGCGGAACGCCGGTATGCGCCCCAGTCAGGACGAAATAGGCTGCCGCCGCCGCGACAACCGCGACACCGGTACCCACGAGCGTAAGAAGCCCGACGCCGCCCTTCGGATTTACTTCGTTTGCCTTGACCACAAAATAGAAATCCGATCCAGGGAGACCTCCCGGAAGATCATTGTTGATCTCCCAGACAATTCTCCGACCAGTGCCCGCGAATTTTCCTACTCCTACATCTCCGTGAATCGTCTTTGGGATGAATCTGAAATTCGGGTCGTCCCGTTTCCTCAATTCGACGCGCACCTTGTAAGTCTGGTCCGGTTTGCCCAGAAGGTTGTAACTTATATGCACTTCTCCGCCCTCCACCCCGAACCGGACATCGGTTACCTTAGTGTTCATTCGAAGGCTCGAAGCAACGGCACTCGAGGACATTAATAACAGGACAATAGAGGCGCCCACTGCCAGAAGCACTGACTTAAGAAATCTGCCGCTCATCCGTATTGCCATTTTAGTTCTCATACTTTCCTCTCTTACTTAAGCAACACCATCTTGTGTACCACGCTCGCTCCGGCACTCGTGGTAGCACGGTAGAAGTAAACTCCGCTCGGAAGTTCCTGGCCATGCTCGTCACGACCGTCCCACAGAAAGGAGTGGTTGCCGGCTTTCAAACTGCCGTCGAAGACCCTCGCCACTTCCTGCCCGATCACATTGAACACCGTAATCTCGACGTGGGCATCGCCAGACATGTATAACGGTATCATGGTTGATGGATTGAATGGGTTTGGATAATTTTGTCCAAGATAGAATGTCGACGGCCCATTCTGCCTGATTTTATCCTTTATTAACGAACCCTTGCCGACCAGTATATTGAAAGTCGTCGTCTTCGATACCGGAGTAAATGCCAGTTCCGGTGCCCTCCTAAGATTCGACCAGCTCTTCGAAACCGGATTGAACAGATAAACATCGAACCAGGACGGCACTCTATCGAGCCCTGAGAACCTGAGCTTTGCATTCATGAACGGAGCCGAATCGACCGTCAACGCCCACTGGGATATATCGGTAAAATCGGGATGTATGTCGCTGGCATAATTGCTGTATTGCCTGTTCCAGTCCGGATGATGGAAATAAGTAGCCGGGACGTTGCCAATAGCTGTCGGCTTATGCACGTCGAGCGGGTTATGATCGCTTTGGACCGACGATGACACGCCGATCCAAGCCGCATCATCCGTTACTTTGCCGGAGGTAAGCGATATGTTTACTGTCCAACCCGCAGACGCAAGCTGGTTCTCCCATCGTTCAGTTGAAGATGTGGCAGTCTGGCTACCCGGAGAGGGAATGCTCAGACGCCGCAAGCCGGTGGAATTGAAGAAGTAATATCCTTCCCCCGGCTGCAGCTCGGGAGAAATCTGGAATGCCCCATTGAAGCCATAGAGTGGTTCAGCGGTTGAATTCGCGACCTGAACGGCTCCCCAGGCCACTGAATCAGGCAACGGATCTGTAATTAGATTCCATCCGGCATGCAACGGAATATAAACCGACCCACTCGAATCCAGTGGAGCCGCCGCTACGCTGGTATCGACGACCAGAGGGCCGACGTGAATTATCCAGAACGCACGCCCGAGATAGAAATGGAACATGGAATCATCATTGGCCTGATTGAATTTCACGAAATAGTTCGACGGGTCTCCGTTGTCCCAGTAAGCTTCCCACGATACCCCCGGCGTGCCGCGAAGGACCGAAGTCACAGACAGGTTGCTGGCACCCGGCAAGCCGACCAATCTGTAGTCCAGGGCGGAGAAGCCGGAGGTATCGGAAGACTTTGGGAAGCCGACATCAACCGCCACGCCGACTCGGCCGGGCGAGACTTCCCGCACCGTGGAAAATTCCCAGGCGCCGCTGAAAGCGGTCCAGGTTCCGGAGTCCAGCTTCGCCCTCACGTGCCAGTAATACGAAGTTGCGGTGGCCAAAGAATCTATTGTTAAAGAAGTGGATGTAACCGTAGAATCGTTTGTGACAAACGTACTGAATGAGGAATCTAGCGCGACCTGGACATTGAACTGCGTCGCCCCTTGGATATTATTCCATGATAGGACGACGGAAGTCGGGAGACCGGTTGTCCCGTTGGCAGGGACAGACAATGTCGGTCCGGACTTTTGCGCGCCAGAAGTTGTGAAGCTCCAAACCTGAGACCACTGACTCGGACCGACGGTGTCTAGCGCGTCTACCCTCCACCAGTAAGTGACTCCAGCGGAGAGAGCGATTGTATTAACATATGATTTGGCAAGAGTCGTGTCCATCAGGATGGAAGAGGCAAGACTGCTGCTGGTTGAGACTTCTACCCTGTATTCCTGCGCGTTGTCCGATGTTTTCCAGGTGAGGGTTTCTATTAAAGGCTGGTTGGTCGCGCCGTTCGCAGGCGACACGAGTACCGGCGTCGAAGGGACTGTGCTTGGAATCAAAGTCGTGAATTCCCATTTTGAAGACCACGCGCCCACGCCAAATGAGTTCACCGCCCTTACCTTCCAGTAGTAGTGAGTCCCCGAGTTAAGTGAGTTAACAACCAGGTAGTCGGCCGCTGAGGTAGAGTCCTGTACCACGTTCGAATCCAGAGAAGGATAGGTCGAAAAGGCGACCTCGTAAGAGTTGGCGTGTGTTGAAGGGGCCCACCTCAAAGTGTCGTTGACAGGCTGGTTAGTGGCGCCGTTCGCCGGATACATGAGTGTTGGCGTGGCGGGCGGCGCGCCGGTTGTGAAAGTCCACGGCGACGACCAGCCGCTGACACCGGCGGTGTTGACCGCCTCCACCCGCCAGAAATATGTTGAGCCCGATGAAAGACCTGAGAGAATAAAAGAAGTCCCGCTCAGATCCGAATCATCCGCCACGAATGAAAGGAAGTCGGACGACAAGGCTACCTGAAGCCGGTAGTACTCGGCATTCCGGGATGGATTCCAGGTCAAAGTATCTGTCGTCCGCGTACTCGTCGCCCCGTTTGGAGGCGAAACCGGTTCCGGCACTGAAGGCGCCACGACTTGGCTCTTCGTTGTGAAGGTCCATGTGCCAGACCAGGAGCCGGTACCTGCGCTGCTCTTCGCCGCAACGCGCCAGAAGTACTCGTTTCCGGGAGCAAGCGTGGTTACATAGAGAGAAGTGTCGGTAAGCGAGCTGTCGTTGATTGTAAGAGTTGAGAATGAGCTGGATAGCGCGACCTGCAAATCATATTCTGACGCACCTGAAGCCGAGCGCCAAACGAAAGTCAGCGAGTCGCCTAGATTAGTCGCTCCGTTAGAAGGTGAAAGCGGCTGCGGCGCGGAAGGAAGCGCTGCGGTAGAAGTCGCGAAAGTCCAGGTACTCGACCACGAGCTTTGGCCGCCTGTGTTCGATGCGCTAACGTGCCAGTAGTATTCCGTGTTTTGCGAAAGTCCGCTTACCTCCGTTGATGTTCCGATGAGAGTATAATTGGAGTACACAATGTTGGAAAAAGTCAGATCCGTCGCGACCTGAATGTTATAATGCCCGCTATTGGAGACGGCGTTCCAGGTTAGCGTCAGCGTAGTCGGCTGGCCAGACGCGCCGTCAGAAGGTGAAGCCAATGTAGGGGCTGAGGGAGGCTGTACCTGCGCGGTAGCAGTCGTGAAGCTCCATACTGATGACCAGCTGCTTGATCCGGCCTGGTCCATCGCCTTGACACGCCAATAATACGTGGTAGAGGTTGATAAGTAATTGACCTGCTCCGAAGTGGATGTGATTGTCGAATCTCCGTACACTATCGAGGTAAAAGACTGGTCCGTCGCCACCTGGAGCCAGTATTTTGTGGCTCCCGATGACGCGCTCCAACTCAACACGATCGAAGTCGGTTCGCCGGTGGAGCCGTTGGAGGGCGATGCGAGCGAAGGGCTACCAGGCGGCGCCGATGTGGTTTGCGTGGCGAAACTCCAAACGGTTGACCATGAACTTGCGCCAGTGCTATTCACAGCTTGTACGCGCCAATAGTACGTCGTCCCACCGGATAGTCCGCTCACTTGTTGCGAAGTGCCGCCGATGCCGGTATTGCTCACGACGATACTTGAGAATGTGTTGTCCGTCGCGACCTCGATATTATAAGAGGCGGCTCCGGACGAGGCGTTCCAGCTCAGCGTCGGAGTCGTCGATAGCCCTGTGCTGCCGTCCGTCGGCGAGGCGAGCGACGGCGCTGACGGTGAAGGAGTTCCCGATGCAGTTGAAAAGCTCCAGGTCGACGACCAGCTACTGGTTAGGAGCAGCGTCGACGCCCTCACGCGCCAGTAGTACGTTGTTCCCTGCGACAGACCTGACGCTGTGTACGAAGTGCCCGACTGCGTCTGATCTACAACCACATTGCTGAATGAGTTATCTGTCGCGACCTGTAATTCATAGGAGGTGGCCAGTGAGACGCCGCCCCATGATATCGTAACCGAAGTTGATTGACCGGTCGCGCCGTCGGCTGGAGAAGCCGGCGAAGGCGCCCCAACCTGTGCTGACGCCGGGACACTCCATGCCAGGAGCAACGCGACTGTGATTGCCCGCAGGGCAAATGGAACGATATGTCCTGCTTCATCAACCTGTTTATGTAAATGGCCTCTAGACATTTTAGTCCTTCTCTATCTCTAAGCAGCTTTTGGAGTTAGACTTCCAGTTTTCGGCTTCCTTACTTCGCTGCGTATCTCTTCGTCCGAGTAAACGTCCACCGGTTCGAATCTCATCGCTGAGATCTTGATGGGAACGTTGTGCCGGTCGGCGATTTTCTTAATGCGCTGAAAGACTTCCGAATCTATGTTTGGTTTCGCGAGGACTATCTCGCCGATATTCATCTTGTTCATCAGTCCTTCTAATTTCCAATGTCCTCCGAATACCGGATAGCCGTCAAGGTACTTCCCTTCCATCCGCGGGTCGTCATCGAGAAATCCCACAGGCACAAAAGACGACAAGCCGTGCTCGTCTTGCTGCTCACCCGCGAGAAGAGACTGCAACGCGATCAGTCCTTTTCCGTCGGCGCCATAGATGAGCGCCTTCTTCCCACCATCTACCACCTCGCGCCCAAACACATAGCTCAGGGCTCGGAAAGCCACCCTTGATCCGATCACCAGGGTCGAGAGGAAATAAAAATCAAGTATGGTGAACATGCCGACATTCGATCCGTTACGCACGACAGGAAGAATCAACAACGCGAAAGCCGCTATTGCGGCCCCACCAAGTGCGGCCTTCAACATTTGCAGGAAGTCGCCCAGCCCCATCAGAGTGATCGACCTTCTGTAAACGCCGCCCACAAGGAAAGCAAGAAGCTGGACCAAACAGACCGCTATCATGTAAAACGCCCAGATTCTCCAGCCGACGACATCAAAGCCCGCATGCGAGCTAAACGTCCACGCGAGGAAGAAAGAAATGAAAACCGCCGCCACATCCATGAGGACCAGCGAGATCACATGTTTCATAAATGCCTTCTTGTATATCCGAAGAAGGATTCCGTTCCTCAGCAGGGCCATTTCCCGATAACCAAGTTTCCGAACTGCCACAAACGCCAGGACCCCAACGGCGCCAAGTATCAACGAGGCGTTAAGGCTACCCGCGGTAACCAAAAACGCGCAGATCCCGAATGCGCACGAGACCACATATAAAACGAACACCGCGTCCCTTTGAGTCAATCCATGAGCAAGAAGCTGATGATGGATGTGCCTGCGATCGGGAAGGAACATCGAGTGCAACTTCTTAAGCGTCGTTGCCGGCAGAGACTGGCCGGGTAGAAAAGACCTGAGAATTCTCCTGAGCATGGCGAGTGACGTATCCATCACCGGAACGCCGAGCGCGAGGATAGGAACGATCATTGAAAAGGCAGTCGTTCCTTTCGTAGAACTATTTATTGAAAGCACGGCAAGCATGAATCCGACGAAAAGACTCCCCGAATCACCCCAGAAGACCTTTGCCGGATTGAAATTATAGCGGAGAAATCCCAGGACGGCGCCTACAAGTATTGCCGCCACCTCAGCGGTTGTCTGATCACCATGAAGGAACGCGATTGCGCCTATCGTCAGGCCTGCAATTGCGGATATGCCAGCCGCTAGTCCATCGAGTCCATCGATCAGATTGAACGCGTTTGTAATTCCAACGACCCAGATAACCGTGATCGGCAGAGAGAACAATCCGAGTGAAAGTACCCCGCCGGTGAACGGATTTGTGACCGAGCTGATCTTGAAACCTGCGACATCAACGAGAGTACCCGCGAGAAATTGGACGAGGAATTTTTGTCCGGGCTTTAGTGTCCACAAGTCGTCGCAAGCGCCGAGGATCAGTATCGTCACGAGAGAAAAGGAAAGCCCCAGCCAGCTGAATTTCGTGAAGAAGGATCCCAACCCTGAGCCGGGCACAAAGAAATGTATGATCATAAGAGTGATCACGAAACTCCCGAATGTGGCCAGACCACCGAGTCTCGGCGTCGGGTGTTTGTGAATCTTCCGTTCATCAGGTTTGTCGACGGCTCCAAGCTTGTAGGCAAGCTTTATTACCGGTGGAGTCAGCAACAATGAAAAGCATACCGACACGGCGGCAGAGAACACCAGAATTTCTACCATAACATCCTCCTTGAATCTGAATATGAGTTTAATCTCGACATCGATCCCGCCTCGCAACTAGGCGCAAAATCAAATTCCGATTTAGCATTTGCGCATTTTTCTTCGCGGCATGAACTGTTCATTTTTACATTGCCATCGAAATCGAAAACTGTTGAATTAACGTCTTTGTACCCATTTCCGGGTACACTGCATATTGAAGTCCGAAAAATCCCTCCTTGATCCCGAGTCCGTACCGGGCAGCTGAAACACCGGGACCGGACAAGTACCCGACTCTTAGCTCAAGGAAGTGCAACGGCCTTATTTCTATCCCTCCCATATAGTAGAGCCCCGTTATGCCGGCTATTTTTTCATTCGCCAGCGACATTATGAAAAAGGGAGGCCTCAACGAAGCCTTTGACGGAAAAGTCATCGTCGCACCGATTTCAACAAATGTCGAAGTAGGCCTGCTTGCGGTTGTCATACCGATACCCATGGCATCCGGGAAAAAGGTTACATCGCGCCCGAGCCCTCCCCAAACAAAACTATAGCTTATGTCGGGGGTAGGCGCGTAGTCCGCTCCCAAGGCGAAATAGGACCCCCAGGCCTGTGTTCCATCGCCGGCTGTACCATGACGCAA
>JAJYOS010000129.1:8624-10889 GCA_021796055.1 Bacteroidota bacterium | reverse complement strand
AGCACCCCGTTGTCCAGCCTAACGCTGTAGTAGCCTGGGGAAGCGGTCTCGTTCTTGTGGGAAAAGGGTTCGGCATAGAAACCGTTGTCGGGCATGGGAGGAGCGGTGACGTTACCTATGAACGGCATGAACGCGAAGTCCTGCATGCAAACGCAACCGCGCCCGCTGAAGTGGCGGAGGCTGAATCCCTTTATCATGCTGTCGGGGTAAAAATAGCCGCCAGGTAAATTGGACGGAGTATCCGGACTCCATTGGAGCATTCCGCGCGGGAAGTCTGCCCCGGGAAACACGTCGCCGGTGTTGCCGTTGAAACCGAAGCCGCTTCCGCCCGGCGATGTCCCGATGAAGGGATCGACATATTTTGTAAGCCGAAGTTCTCTTGCTGAAGAAGCGCTCATGGCCATGGCTGTCAACAGGAACAAGAGGCCGACGAAGAATTTTAACGAAGTGCGGCGATGGTCCATATCAACCCCACTGAGACATGGCGGCATTGATTTCGCCGTATTTTTGAAAACTTTTGACTTCAATTATAACCCGGGTTTTCTTTCTCACCTGAATGAAGGAGGCGCGGCCTGTGGAGCGCTTCCCCAGCTTTTGTTCGGAGCGGTGCCAAGATCGTACTTGATCGTGCCGCCTTTGGAAACTTCTGTGAACCTGATCCACGGCTCGCTCCACTTTTGTCCATTGACTTCGACATTCTGTACATACGGAGCGTCGGCCGCGGCTCCGTTGCCGTCTATGACAATGTCGCTGTTCTTCAAATGAATCACGGCCTTCTTGAACATCGGACTTCCGAGCACAAGTATATCGGAACCAGGAAGCTCTGGATACATACCAAGCGCGCCGAAGACGTACCACGACGACATTTCGCCGAGGTCGTCGTTGCCGGGATAAGCGATGGGATTCGAAGAGAACAGCTGCGTCATCGCCTCTCGGACGACTTGCTGAGTCTTATACGGCTCGCCGAAGAAATCGTATTCCCACGGCGTTTCAAGGCACGGTTCGTTGCCGAGGAATGCATATTGAGATCTGAAGCCTGCGTTGAGTTCTGTGAAGAAGGTATCTAGACGGGCGGCGGCCACCCTAATGCCACCCATCTTTTCGGCAAGGCCCTTGAGATTGAAAGGCACCATCCAGACATATTGTGCCGCGGTGCCTTCGACGTACGCCTGGTCATTGTCGTAGCTCCATACGTCGTTCTTGAAACCCGGAGCCCACGATCCGTCGCGGCGCCGCATCTGGATGTAGCCGGTCTCGGGATTATAAAGGTTCTTCCAGAACTGGGCGTGATCGAGAAGCATCCTGCAGTCGGCCGTATCGCCGAGGGCCCTCGCCAGGCGGGAGAGCGCGAAATCTGCCGAGTTGTATTCGAGCGTCATGGAGACGTTGCCGTAACCGCCCTTCTGGTTTTCCGGCACATATCCGAGTTTCAGATAATCGGAGAGCGCGTCGCGCTCGTATGTCTGTGACCTGGGAGCCCTGACCTTCGGATCGGTAGCCGCCTTGAGAAGACCGGCGAACGCGGCCTTGACATCGAAGTCTCTTGCGCCAAACGCATAGAAATCGGCGATCATCGGGGCGGCCGGGTCTCCAATCATGACACCGCTGTCCATGTTCGGGACTCCCCATCTCGGGAAGGCTCCGCCCTGCCGGTAATCGATGAGAAGCGATTGCGCGATATCGCTCGCATGCTTCGGTGCGATCAGCGCGAGAAGCTGACACTCGCTTCTGTAAAAGTCCCAGCCAGAAAAGTTCGCATACTGAGCGCGCCCGTCCTTTGTAGTATGCACCTTTCCGTCGTAGCCCATGTACTGACCGTCTGCGTCGGAGCAGATCGTCGGGCCGAGCATCGTGTGGTACAGCATCGAGTAAAAAGTCCTAAGTTCTTCATTCGTCCCGCCATGCACCTGTATTCTGTTTAGGCGGCGGTTCCAGGTATTCTCCGCTGCCGTCACCTCTTTGTAAAAGTCCTTAGAGGTAAACTGCGAGACCGGGCTCTCAGCTTCAATGTTCGCTTTCGCGTTCGCGACGCTAACGTAGGAGATGGCAACCTTTGCAAGAAGCCTCCTGGAGTTCCCCAAGTTGAAAGTTATGTATGCTCCTGATTCCTGTCCGCTGCCGTTAGTGCCACCTTTATCGATACGGTCGTTGCTCCATGTACTGTACGATTTGAACGGGCGATCGAATACCGCGTAGAAATATATCGTTCCCTCTTCCATTGTTCCGCAGAACTCTCCGGAAATAGCCGCGCCGCTGACATACAAC
>JAJYOS010000129.1:0-8614 GCA_021796055.1 Bacteroidota bacterium | reverse complement strand
CTCGGCCCGACGCTCCGCTCCGCCGGATTCACGTGAATGAATGAGAGGAATGTCCCCCTCGCGTTGCTGGCGGCGTTAACCGTCATGGTCACCGGACCGCGTCCCGGGTATGTGAAACGCCCGAATCCGCTCCTGGTCGTAGTGGTCAGCTGTACCCTGATGCCGTCGTCCAGCTTCACGGAATAGTAGCCCGGCTTTGCCGACTCGTTCGAGTGCGAATAAGTCGTCGTGAACTCATATCGGCTCTTCGGCGCGACGATCTTCTGTGAGGCTGGAACTGGCATTAAGGCGAAGTTCTCGCCGTAGTAGCAGCCAGCTCCGCTCAGGTGGTCGAGGCTGAAACCGTAGATGGTCGAGTCCTTGTAATTGTATCCGCCAAGCACGTGGCCGTGACCGGCGTCGGGGCTCCACTGGATCATGCCGAAGGGTGCTGACGAGCCGGGATATGTGTTGCCGTCCTTTCCGGTTCCGGCAAAAGGATTTACATACTGAATGAGGTTCTCGATTTTGTAGCTCTCATTACCGCGGGACTTCTTCGAAACGGTTCCCGCATGAGCAAAGGAAGGGATTGAGATTATTATTGCAATTACAAAAGATTCAAGAAAACCAAGGACGGACTTAGACATTAAAATCTCCATTTATGACGGCGTGTTTGTAACGGAGGGTGAGAAGGATATTTGGGACGAGCTCTGAATCTTATTTGACCGGAGTAACGCTCACTCCGCGAGCGCCGCTGACGATGTCAAAAACGTTTTTGTCCACGTGAACGTTGAGCAGCTTTCCCTGGAAACCGCGTGGAGCGTGGTCAGGAACTATCGTCTTATTCAGGAAGTCGGGTCTGAATCCGAAGAAGCCGCGAAGGATCGTCTCGGCGAACGAGCCGCCGTTGCTGGCGTTGTATGTCTGCGGCGCCGGGGCAATTCTAACGCGTGAATTATCCGACTTACCGAGAAGCTCACGCGACTGCGAGAAGGGCCCCTCATAAGTTACACCCGTGCAGCTATGAAGGAATCTGAGCGCCATCCGATATCGTCCGAAATAACACATCACTCGCATCGTCTCAGGCGGCCAGGAGCAGAATGCGCCCATCGGACCGTGGTCGGGACGGTTGGAAGCGGAAGCCGCAATGTCGTCCAGCGAGAGCGCTCTCATCCAGTGATCCGTGACCAAGTCACGCTCGACGAAGCGAAGCATCTGTTCACGCATTTTAGGCGAAAGATCCTTGCCGATCGTGAGGCCGACGGTTGCGAAATCGAAAACCGAGTGGACCGGCACCCTGTTGCCGTCTTCATGGACGGTGTTCCATATACCTTTGCCCGGGACATACAGCCGCATGACGGCGGCGTATAAATGGTCCGCCTCTTCATTGAGCTCTCTCGCCACGGATTTGCTGCCATAGGCGTCTTCTATTGACGCGACGCGACGCATTATCCAGACATTCACCGCGTTCAGAGAGGCGACCTCTCCAACATACGTCGGCACACACTCGAGAAGGTTCGATGCATCGCCGTAGTCGGCAAGCGTATGCCCGGGTTTCACCAGGCTCTTCCAGTGATTCGCGATTTCGACAAGGTGGTCGAGAACAGTTTTGTCGCCGATTTTTTCTTTCAGGAATTGCGTATCGCCCGTAACATTCAGGTAGGCGTTTATCAGACGGAATATCGAGAGATCGTTCGCGCTGTACCATGGCCCTTCCAGCTTGCCGGTCAGATATTCCTCGGCATAGCCGTCGTAAATCCCCTTCGACAGCCATGACTCAAGGTATTCCTTAAGCATCGCCGGATCGAGAAGCGCGAAAGTGTTCGCCCACTCGCTCGTGTCCCAGAAATAGACCATCGTGCAGTTGCTTTGCGGCGAGTTGCTTACGTAAACTCTTTTTGCGACCGGGAAACCAGTCCGAAGAATACTGAGCAGAGACATCGCGCTCATATAATAAGCTCGGCGCATGTCTTTGTCGGGAGTCACGAGCGTCGGAAGGTACCCCGAGAAGTATTTGTTATGCGGCGTGAACATCGCGTCGAAGCGTGTCTGCCAGTCCGTTTTTACCTGCTCGAAGGCATCGCTGAAATTGCCGGCCCAATCTTCCGCTTCCGCGTGGACCGTAGAATCGGCGTAACCGATGGCGAGGACGTAGTTGACCGTCATAGACTGTTTCGGATCGAGCTTCACATTCCAGACTGCCTCGCCTGAATGAGCATTGGCTTTCATAATATCCGGCCTGTTCTCGAAGCTGAAGCAATTCGCGAGCTGGCCTTCAGAATCTTTGAGCAGCAGCGAGCGTCCGCTATCCATCGCCACCGCATCGAACCTGTCGGGTTCCTGCGGCCTCGGGACCTGCCATCCCCAGCTGGAATGCTTCGATGTGTTGGCAGTAAGATTAATCCCAAGTTTGAAGATTTGTTCCGTCCTTCCGTTGTTGGTCAGGACGAGGTGGAACAGGAGTCCACGCTTCCCGTAAACCATTCTCACCGCGGTCTCGATCCCGATGTTGACCTGAGTCCCTATCCTCACCACCTGGTAAGGATACCATCGGGTCTTGTCGAGCGTCGTCATCCTGTCGCCGATGAGAAGCGATCCGGTGTTGCCCGTCAATGTAATAGGAGGGAAGCTGAGGTTGTCTATAGAGAGCATCCCTCGCGAGGCTTCAGCGGATCCGTCGGCATTATTGATCGTTGGCATGGCGAGGAGAGTTGACGCCTCGAGCCATTTGCCCGCGAGCTCATCCACTGTCGGAACGGCGCGTAGAGAGTGACGATCCGGACTCTTTGCGAGAGAGACGGCCGGTCCTCCGGCCATAAGTAGGGCGACGAATATCGATGCTATAGTTCGCGTAGGATTCTCCTCAATAATTCAGATGGGAAAGGAATCGGATTCAGATTAGTAAATGACAAACTTCGCCCGCTCCCGACAGATGTAGTCTTTCCGGCTTCACTTAACCTCGCCTTCCAAGCCGACGGTGCCGACGATATCTCCGCCCGCATTCTTTCTCGGCTTTCCAGTCGTTGCGCCCTCAATCGCTTCGCGCTCAGCGGTGAGCGCTTCGGCAACCTCGGCGAAGCCGCGTGTGGGAGGGGGAGTCATCAGGCTCACGACGATCAGGGCGATAATACCGGGGACCGCCAGAAGTACCGCGTTGTTCCATGTCGATTTGGGAAAGAGAAACATAACGACGAGCGAGACCACCGGAGTGATTACTTGGGCGGCAAGCGCTCCTTGCCATGTCGCGCGCCGCCAGAATCTTCCGAGCACTATGATTATCGCCAGCCCGCTCATGGTAACGGGAAGAAATTTTATTACAAAACCGACGATTGTCCCGGCGTGCATGGCCACGATCGTGCAGGCCACAAACGCCACTGCGAGAGCGCTTCGCGCCGCGAGAAGCGGACGCTTCGGATAGCGCTTCGTCGCGAGAGGATAAATGTGCCGGACAAAGAATGTGCTTACCGCCATGGCATTACCGTTGGCGCAGGAAAAGATGCCGGACGCAACAGATATGACGACGAGAGCGGCGAGCCATGCAGGGAGGATGTCCATCACGAGCCAAAGCAGCGCCTCATCCGGGACGGGAAGATGAGGATTCAACTTGTACGCGTACATTCCCGTTATCCCGATGATCGCGGAAAAAGCTATCACGATAAGACCCGCGGTGACCATTGAGACGCGGGCACCTTTTTCGGTGCGCGCGCTGTACATGCTGAGTCTTCTACCAGGATCCGCGAGAACACTCAGGGCAAGAGCCGCGATGAGCCCCGCGATTTTCCAGCCGCCGTACGATTTAACTCCGAGGAAAGAGAGATACGTGGGAGGCATCGCGCTGGTCAGCCCGGCGAAGCCGCCCGTATGGTGAAGCGCGGAATAAGTAACCACTCCGAAACCGACCAACAGGATCGTCGCCTGGAGGAAATCCGTGTAGACTACACTCTTGAAGCCGCCAGGGAGCGCGATACCCGCCGTAAGCAAACCGGCAGCGATAACCGCCATCTCCGGCCGCATTCCAGTGACGGCGGCGATGACGCTTGCTCCGCCCATGATCTGTACGGTGAGCCAGCAAAGCTGCGAGAGGAAGAGCGTGATGTTCGAGAACTCGACGACGATCCGCTTCCCTTCATAATAAGAAGAGATCTCCTCGCTCAGCGTCATGAACTTGTGCCGGCGCATCACAGCGAAGATCACGCCTGCCAGCGCGGTCCCAAGACCTAGTCCGATCGGATAAGCGCTGCCTGCCCAGCCATGCTGGTACGCGAGCCCGGACGCCCCTATGATCACACCGGTGCCGATACTCCCTGCCGTAATATTCCCCGCCAACACCCACGATGGAAGTGCGCGGCCACCTACCAGATAGTCCGCCGGTTTCTTAACTCTTCTCATCCAGAAGAGCGACACGGCCAGCATCACCGCGCCATAGATCACCAATCCTATAATTATTGCGGCGTGTGTCGTCATTCTGCTTCAGCCTTTTTCATCCTGGTTGATTCCTCTCGTCTTTATTCGATTGAGAAAAGAGATATTTCAAATCTATTTGATCGCCGTCGTCATCCACGTACAAAGCGCGATGGCGAATTTTGGCCAAGATTATTGAGAAACAACCGACGGCGTTAGAGGATTTTCAATCTTCCCGTCGGCGGCAAAGCAATCGTATCTTTTGATCGGAAGAGAGGAGGAAGTTCAACGGACTCGGACTCAACCTCTCTACACCACATCACATCAACATTTGCGCGTCAATTCCTGTTCATTGAAATCACAATTTCCAAGTCAGACTCTCAGATTGATTCGGGACTCTTCATCTTACCATTTAATCTTCAGTATCGCGGCAGAATATGGTGGGACGTGAACCTTGTAGATATTCTTCTCGCCAGATCTTGCGGGAGACCATCTTCCATCCCAGGGTCCCCTGTTCGTGATCGGGGCGCCTCCGAGGACGATGCCGGTAGTTGAAAGAACATCACCATCGGCAGCCATAAGATACATCAGTTTCGCTTTACCGGAAATGCCTTCAGCGTTGATCGTAACATCGGCTTCGCGGGCACCGCCGCCATATTCCTTATTGATTATCGTGACATACAAGTGCTTCTGCCCTTTAACGGCATAAGCTGTCATGTTTATTCCAAATGGATTTGATATCTTCACGGGCTCGACTTCGCCGTGCCCGCCGAGATCGAAAGCCTTTATGCCATACGCCATAGGGTGAACCTGGTACTGACCGTCCTTGTCAAGATAGAACGTCCCGTTGTAACGCCACTGTGTCGTATGAAAGTTGATGCCAAGACAATCATGCGCGGCCCACCAGTGCAGGTAGTCCAAAGAGTATAACGCGGTAGCAAAGCAATCACTGCCGTTCTTGACTCCGCCGCTGAAGCTGTTCGATTCGGTCATACGATAACCGCATCCCTTCGGCAAGGCCGGTGTGCAGATCGCATTGTATAGCGCAGGATAATAATACGCGTCCCAATCCGGCGACAGCATCCTGTCTGCCATTATTGCGGGGATAAGCTTCTGCCCCTGAGCGTCCTGGCCGACATAATTGTGCTGATCCACAAACTTCAGCGAACCATGATTTGGAAAACGCCAGGCAGAAATGCTGTCGGCAAAGTCGACCGTCCAGGGCTTTCCGTCGTAGTAAGTATCCTTCGCGCCGGGTACGGGATAATTCGAACCGGCGTCAGGCCCTGTGAACTGCAGACCAGGCACCGAATCGAGTATCGCTGTCGCGATCACCTTCCACTTAGCTAGATACGAAGGGAAAGCAGATCCCGGGACACCCGGCTCAGTTTCGAAAATCTGAGGGTCCCTGAGGTGATAAGAATGCCAGTCGGGCTCGTTGCCGATCGCGAAGCAGTCAATGTATTTCGCATAATGATCCCAGACATACTTTATCGTGGAAGCATCCTGGCGAGCATTCCCGTTCAACAGTCTAACTGAGTAAATAAGCTTAACACCGGCCGCTTTGGCAAACCTGAAGAGCGCGTCGATGTCAGCATGAGTCGGGTTGATATTCGGCATATCGACAGTTCCGCCGCCGATGCGGAGATTTTTTATTCCGAGTTCCTTAAAAAGGTGTACCATCTCGATATCGCTCGAGTCGAACAGATGGCCCCGCACGCCGTTAACGTTGTTTCTCAGGCTCCCTGCCTCAAAGCTTTCCCCGATGAAGTCGGAAGGTATCGTCTGGCCGTGCGCATGTGTGTCGATAGTCAAAGTAGCAGACGACTGACAGAACGCGGTTGTCGAAATCATAAATAGAGAAAAAAGGATAACGGAAAATTTTCTTGGTATCATTGTCAGATTAATACTTCGGTATTTTTTCAAAAATAGACATCGTGTTCAAACAGCAAAACGGCGGACGGGTTATTATTCCGTCCGCCGTTTTGGGTACGCATTTATTACTTGAGGAGCATCATCTTTTTAGCTGCTACGAAGTTCCCTGCTCTGAGGATGTAGAAGTAAACTCCGCTTGCGAATCGATCCATGTTGAAGCTTAGATCGTAGTATCCGGCACTCTGATGTCCGTTGACAAGCGTCGCCACTTCCTGTCCGAGAACGTTGTAGACCTTAAGCGTCACGAACGCCGCTTTCGGAAGGTTGTACTTGATTTCAGTCGACGGGTTGAATGGATTTGGATAGTTCTGCATGAGCGCGAAAGTCTTCGGAAGGTTCGCTCCGTTTGCTGCGATTCCGGTCGGGATCGGAGTGATGAACGACCAGATGAGCGAGAACGAGCTCGATAGGAGCGCGGTCTTCGCCTTGACCCGCCAGAAGTATTTCGTCCCATCGGTAAGCTTGGTGCCGATCATGTTATTTATCGCGAAGGCAGTGTCGCTCGACACAGTAGAGTCGACGACGATGTAGGAGAATCCGCTGTCGGATGCTATCTGGACTTCGTATGACAGTGCCGTGGGAACTGACATCCAGACGAGGGCGGTATCCGCGGCAGTCAGAGTATCACCGGTCGCCGGCCCAACAAGCATCGGAGTCGACAACAGCGACGGAATCGAAGGTAACATGAAGAGGACTTTAACGGGTATTAGTGAATTGGAAGTAGAGTCATCTCCCAACTGACCGGACGAGTTCGCCCCCCATGCGTAGAGGGAATCGTTGTTCGCTATGGCGAGGACATGGTTGTGTCCTGCCGCTACGTTGACGTACTGAGAGACGCCGAGCATCATGTCGGCCTTCACCAGGGAAGTAACCCTTCCGGATGTGGTCCCGTTGCCGCTCTCGCCGTCATTGCTGTAACCCGCTTCATATATATTTCCGTCGTTGCCCACGGCCTCGATGAAGTTTTCGCCGCACGCTATCGAGCCCCATCCTGTAACTCCAACCGGCATCGCTATCATCGTTGGAGTCGTAAGGCTTGCGGTACCACCATTGGCGAGCTGTCCGTTTCCACCGTTGCCCCAACCGTAGAGGTTGCCGTCGTTGCCGATCGCGATGGCGTGATAACCGCCCGCGGCAAACGCGAGCCAGCCCGTAACGCCGGCCGGGAGCTGTACCATCACGAGCGTGTCGCTGTCTGTTTTCGTGCCGTCGCCAAGCTGGCCGTTGGCGTTGCGGCCCGTCGCAAACATTTCTCCGTTGGAGCAAAGTATCATGCTCCAGTTGTTGCCGGCATAGACCTGGATTGGCTTCACACCGGCAGGCAATCCCATCTTCATGGGGACGCTGGAATTGGTGGTCGACGTATCTCCAAGCTGGCCTAAGTTGTTGACTCCCCAGGCATAAGCGTTTCCGTCGTTGCCTATTGCGACTGTGAAGTAGACTCCGGCAGCGACGTCTGTCCAGCTCTTGACACCCGTCGGGAATGAAACCATCACCGGCATGCTCGTGTCGCTCGTGGTCCCGTTTCCAAGTTGGCCGTCGTTGTTCTGGCCCCACGCGTAGAGCGTATCGTTGTTGCCGAGAGCGACGGTGTGAGACTGTCCGCCGGCTACCATTTTCCATCCCGTTACTCCCATCGGAAATGGTATCGCATTCGCAATGGTATCGTTGACGGTTGTACCGTTACCAAGCTGGCCGTACTGGTTGTTTCCCCATGTGAAGAGGGTGTCCTTCGCATTGATGAGGTAGGAAGAATTTGAATTCGTTTCTGCAGCCAGACGGAGACCGGAAGTCATGGGCGCTCCGGGTGTCGTGAAAGATGCGATTGCGGAGTAAGAACCGCTCGTGCTGGTCAAGCCGACAACGCGCCAGTAATACGTCGATCCAAGGCTCAGCACCGGCCCGAAGAGGCTTCGGATCGGATAGGTTGTTCCGGTCAGGCCTGCCGTATCATAAACAATCGTCGTGAACTTGCTGTTGTCGGAAACCTGTAACTCATAAGTGCTCACCCCGGAAATGCTTCCCCAGGTGGCCGTGGAATCGGAGGTAGTCAACTGGGCGCCGTTTGCGGGACCGGACAAGGTAGCTGCCGCGAGATCCTGGAAGTTGACATACACAGGAACAATCGCACCTGCGGTCGTCCCGGTACCAAGTTCGCCAGCGCTGTTCATACCCCATGAATACATGTGGCCGTTGCTCCCGATTATCACGCTATGATTGTGACCCGCTGTGAAAGAGGTCGCAGTCACTCCTGCCGGAAGGGCAACAACTTGAAGTGAAGTATTGTTCTTTATCGTAG
>JAJYOS010000128.1 GCA_021796055.1 Bacteroidota bacterium | reverse complement strand
GAAAAATCCGAGGGCGAAACGACAGCAACGTGCGGCGGGCACCGGGTAATTAAACTGTCTCTCTGATTCCTCGGTCAAACAAGAGTGATTCAGCAAACAAGTAAATTTGAATCGGTGAAATATCTCCAAGAGAGGATGGTGACAAAGAGATGAAAATTAAACAAGGCGACATCATCCGGTTGGTCGTTTTGTCGGCGGCTGTTGCGCTGCTCTCAACGTTCTCGACGACCAAAGTTTTTGCACAAAGAGTGCGTGCCGGCCAGCAGAGGCAGGCCCCGACACATCTGATGAGTCTTCCGCCGAACCACACGAGGATTTTTGCCGGGGGCCGTCCTTACTTTTATCACAACGGGTATTTTTACAGGGGATGGAGGCGGGGAGGTTACGTCCTGTTCCACCCGCCCATCGGAGCGAGGTTCAGATTTTTGCCGTATGGATTTTGGGGCTTCAATATTGGCCCCGCCATGTACTATTACGGCGGCGGAGTCTATTTCCAGTACATTCCCGATCAGAATGCTTATGTTGTGGTGCCGAGACCGGGCCAGGCACCGGCTGCTCCTGCGAGTGACGAGGATGTCATGTACATGACGGACGGCAGCTCGCTCTCCGGGGTCTTCGTCGGCGCGAGCGCTGACAGCATTCAGTTCCAGGTGAAGAACGAAGTTCGCACCGTTCCCATTACGCAGGTCAAATCGATCAACTTCGCACCTTCCAGTTTCAAGGAACAGAAGTAAATGGTCCGGAGAAAATTGAGGTTGTGGCCTGAGACGATCAGGTTCTCAGGCCTTTATTTGTACCTCCCGGGAATCATTTCATATCTGGCACTGGTTAAGGCGCGGCTCCTGGATCTATTGGGGTAGATCCCGTCTGAGATGCACCCTTATTTTGCTGTTCCATTTATTAAATTTGCGATTACGACAAAACGGGGTCGCGGGCTGGGCTTGTAATGTGAATGTTCGCGACAATGATGAGCTGGAACCTGCCTGAATGATCGCACGGGAACAAAAGTGTTGTATTCAACGTACTAACTTGTCAGCAAACGGAAGCAAAAGCGCAACGAAAAGAACGGAGTTCAGATGCTTTACATCCTTGCCATTTTCTTGCCGCCGATCGCGGTCCTTTTGAGCGGGAAGCCCATACAGGCGCTTGTGAATTTCTTGCTCTGTTTTCTCTTCTGGATCCCAGCGGTGATACACGCAATGCTCGTTGTGCATGATCATTATGAAGACAGGCGCACGAAGCGGATTGTCAGGGCGATCAAGGCATCAAAGGCATGACGGTGCAATCCGGTCTTCGCGGTTGTTCGAAGAACGCGGCGATTGTAGTCCGGGGAAGATTGTCACTTGACACGAAATTCTAGTTGTGTTATTTTGGAAACGCGTTAAACGATATTCGTTTCCATTGGTGTAAATCGAGTCATTTGGCAGTCATTGGCTGCCTTTTTTGAGCTTATTAGGAAACAATGAAAACGCAAATCGTTTCTCAAAAAAAAGGAATCGATATGACGGAGACCGAGACCAAAGCCAATATTTTCACCGCATCGGAGGAAATGTTCATGCAGCACGGTTACTCGAAAGTGACCATGGAAGAAATAGCTGCGGGGTTGGGGATCAGCAAGAAGACACTTTATAAGTTCTTCCCGAATAAAAAGGAACTGCTGCGCGAACTCTTGACCGAGAGGCAGTGCGAGTTCATGGACCATATAGAAGTAATTTGGAAGCGTGAGGACATTGACTTCGTCGGAAAGCTGAGAAACACTCTCGACTTTGTCGGGGAACGCTCATCGAAGATGAACAAGCTTCAGGATGTCCAGAGGATTGCCCCTGAGATATGGAAAGAGATCCACGATTTCAAGAAGGAAAAAATCTTTGAGAGAGTAAGAAAACTGTTCGAAGGAGGTGTTGAGACCGGCATCTTCAGGGGCGACATTGACAGGGACATAGTCATCCTCGTCTACACAAACGCCGTCGAGTCGATCGTCAACCCGGAAACTCTGTCTGAGCTTCCGTGCACGGCAGGCCAGGCTTTCGAAGCTATATCGAAGATCATCTTCGAAGGCATCCTCACCGAAGAGGGAAGGTCGAAGTACATTTTTCATAAGATGGCTGTGGCGGCGGCTCAGTAGGATGACCCTTGAACAACAGAAAGAAAGCGTAGCTCAATAATAAAGGCAGAATATGAAGAAGCTGAAGCTCTATTCAATCATCGTCGTTTCATTTGCAATTATAATCGGTGTGCTCCTTCGCAATCGTGCGCAGATAAAAGCGGAAACGAAAAACCTTGATATAAACACTTACGCGGTCACCGTGGCAACGGTCCAGCAGCGGGATCTTACAGACGATCTGAATCTCGTAGGAACCGTCAACCCTAGCAACGACGTCCGTGTGATTTCCGAGGCATCGGGTAAAGTGACGAAAGTGCTTGCGGGCGTCGGGGATTACGAGCCGGCGGGCGCCGCACTCATACAGCTCGATGACAAGCTGCAGGTCGCTGCACTCGAGCTGGCCAGGGTCAATCTCGACAAGGCGACGAAGGATTATAACAGGTACCGGCAGCTGTACAGCGAGCACTCGGTTACCGATGCCCAGCTGGAGAGCGCCGAGCTCGCCTACGAATCCGCGAATGACCAGTTTGTCATCGCGCATCGCCAGTACGAGAACACAAGATTGACAAGCCCGATTGCAGGCATTGTCACGTCACGTGCGGTCGATATCGGTACGTACGTTAACCCGGGCATGGTCGTTGCGGAGGTTGTCGATATATCCAGGCTCAAGGTGACGGTCAATGTGGATGAGCAGGATGTCATGGACTTCAAGCCGGGTGACAGGGTCCGAATAACGACCGATGTTTATCCGGGGGTGGAATTCACGGGCCTCATTAAGAGCATCAGCTCCAAAGGCGATGCCGAACATACATACCCGGTGGAGGTCGACTTCCCGAACAGCAGGGAGCATCCGTTGAAGGCCGGCATGTTCGCGGACGTTTACTTCAGCGAACGCTTGCCGGACAATTCACTCGTCATCCCGAGATTGGCGCTTGTCGGAAGCGTCGAGCATCCGCAGGTATTCATCGTCGACGACGGTGTTGCAAGATTGAAGGATATCGTCGTCGGATCGACCTACAATAATTATCTCGAGGTCGTCAGCGGGCTGAACGAAGGGCAGACCGTCGTTACTAACGGGAAGGACAACCTCGAGGACGGCTATAAAGTGAACATAGTCCCTCACTCTTTCCCCTCCACCGCAAGCAGATAGAGAAGACAGAAAAGGACCATTTAAAATGACAGTTACAGAGCTGGCAATAAAGAGGCCGACGCTTGTGGTTGTGGTATTCGGGGCTCTCTCCCTGCTGGGGATCTACAGCCTGATAAATCTGAACTATGAGCTTATCCCGAAGATAACTCCTCCAGTCCTCACGGTGACCACGGTTTATCCCGGAGCCTCTCCCAATGAAGTGGAGAGCTCGGTCACCAAACCGGTCGAGGACGCGCTTTCTTCTCTTGACCAGGTGAGCAGCATGAGCTCAACATCGAACGAAGGTGTTTCCTTCGTTGTTGTCCAGTTTGATCAGTCCGCAGACATAGCGAGCGAGCTTCAGGATGCCCAGCAGAAGGTGAATCAGATCGTGAGCACCTTACCGGTCGGAGTCAGGACGCCGTCCATCTCAAAACTGGACCTCGAGGCAATCCCGGTACTGAGGCTCGGTGTCACAAGCAATATGCCCTCTACGAAGTTCTACCAGTTCGTCGTCGACAGGATACAGCCGCGGTTGTCGGAGATTCCCGGTGTCGGGCTCGTTACGCTCGTCGGCGGCCTTCAGAGGGAGATCAGGGTCAATCTCGACGAGGCAAAACTTCAGGCGTACGGCATTCCAATCCTGCAAGTCCTCAACGCTGTACAGACTTCCAACATCGATTACCCGACCGGGAAGCTGGAGAACGGCAGCAACCAGCTGGTGGTGAGGGTCGCGGGAAAATTCAACTCCGTCGACGCTATAAGGAATTTGATCATCCGGAAATCAAACGACGGCGGTGAAGTGAGGCTTTCCGACGTCGCAGATGTCGAAGACGGGCACAAGGAATACCAGACCATCACGCGCATCAACGGCGTCACTTCGATCGGGATACTCGTACAGAAGCAGACGGACGCCAACGCCGTCAATGTGAGCAGGCTGGTCCGTACTGAATTGAATAAGATCGAGAACGACTACCGGGCGGAGAACATCAGGTTCAACATCGCACAGGATGGTTCCCGGTTCACGATTCAGGCTGCCAACGGAGTTAAGTTCGATCTCGTCCTGGCGGTTATACTCGTCGCCGTGGTCATGCTGCTGTTTCTCCACAGCGTGCGGAATTCGTTCATAGTCATGCTGGCCATACCGGCTTCCATCCTTTCGACTTTCATAGTAATGTATGCCCTGGGATACAGTCTGAACCTGATGACGCTGCTGGGACTTTCGCTCGTCGTCGGCATACTTGTCGATGATTCCATAGTCGTAATCGAGAACATACATCACCATCTCGAAAAGGGAGAGAAACCTGCGACGGCGGCGGTGAAGGGGAGAAACGAGATCGGCTTCGCGGCGCTTTCCATTACGATGGTGGACGTGGTCATCTATGTGCCGCTTGCACTGACCGGAGGGCTCATAGGCAACATAGTCCGCGAGTTTGCGATGGTGGTCGTCATTTCTACACTGATGAGCCTGTTCGTCTCTTTCACCGTTACCCCTCTGCTTGCCTCCAGGATCAGCAAGCTGGAAAAGATGACCGACGGAACATTCATAGGCAAATTCGCGATAGCATTCGAGAAATATTTTCACAGGCTCGTCGCGCGCTATATCGGCCTTTTGAAATGGAGCCTTAACAACAGGTGGAAGGTGATCGCGGTATCGGCGGTGCTTTTCGTTGCATCGCTGGCTCTCGCTCCCCTTGGCTTCATCGGCGCCGAATTCATTCCCCAATCCGACATGGGGGAGTTCGCGGTGACTCTGGATATGCCCCCCGATTACACGGTGAAGAACACAAACTTTGTTACTGAGAGAGTCGAGCGATATGTAAACGGGCTGCCCGAAGTGAGCAAGGATTTTGTCGAGGTCGGTGTCTCGAACGAGGGCTTTATAGGTCAGTCTTCCAACCACAGTTCCGAGCTGGACATCGAGCTTGTTCCGAAGGAGCAGAGGAAACTTTCGACGGACCAGGTAGGTGAAGAAATAAAGAGGTTCGCGCTTCAAATACCGGGCGTGAGGGTGCGTGTCGACCCCATCGGTCTGTTCGGCACGGCTAACGAGACTCCGATACAACTGATAGTCAGCGGCCCGAGCAGGGCTGATGTGTTGAAGTCTGCCCAGGTTCTGGAAGACGTCGTGAAATCGATTCCCGGTACTGCCGACGTCCGTCTCTCCACGGACATGGGCAATCCCGAGATGCGCGTCGAAATAGACCGCCAGAAGCTGGCCGCGTTCGGGCTCTCGATCGCCGACGTCGGAGCGACGCTGCAGGTTGCGATGCAGGGAAACGACGACGCGAAGTACAGAGAGGGTGGAGACGACTACGACATACTTGTTTCGCTGGATAAGTTCGACAAGTCGAGGATTTCAGATCTGGAGCAAATGACGTTCATAAACAACAAAGGCCGGAAAATTCGGCTCCAGCAATTCGCGAGCGTTTACCAGTCGACCGGGCCGTCGCTTCTTCAGAGGTTCGACAGGATAAGTGCGGTCACCGTGTATTCGCAGGTGATAGGACGGCCGACGGGAACGGTCGGTCAGGACATAAAGAACGCGATGGCGAAGAAGAGTCTTCCGTCGGGCGTGGATATCACGTACTGGGGCGATCTCAAGAACCAGGCGGACGCGTTCAGCAGTCTCGGACTTGCTCTGATCGCCGCGATCATATTTGTGTATCTGGTCCTGGTGGCACTGTACGATTCTTACGCGGAACCGTTCATCATTCTCTTTTCGATTCCGGTCGCGATGGTCGGCGCATTTCTGGCGCTGGCATTGACGATGAATTCGCTGAATATTTTCTCGATTCTCGGAATAATCATGCTGGTCGGCCTCGTCGGGAAGAACGCCATTCTGCTCGTCGACAGGGCAAACCAGAAGAAACGGGAAGAAAACCTGTCGACTTTCGACGCACTGATCGAAGCAGGCGAAAGCAGGATAAGGCCGATCATGATGACCACTACCGCCATGGTTATAGGAATGATGCCGCTGGCGATGTCTCACGACGCGGGCTCGGAATGGAAGTCCGGCCTCGCGTGGGCGATCATAGGAGGACTTATCAGCTCGATGTTTCTGACGCTTGTGCTCGTGCCTGTCGTATATGAGCTGTTCGAAATCGTCCGGTTGAGGGTCAAGAGCCTGGTCAGGCAGAAAGCCGGGGAGGATGTTTCAGGTCTCCAGGTCGAACCCGTGAAAGATTGATCCCCGAGAACGTGACCGTCACTTCCTACCTGTTTTCTTACCTGGGAGAGTGACGGTCACCCTCATCCCTTTCAGAATCAGCCGTCGCTGGTTATATTCTCACTGAATTGTATTCATTCATAACCACACAATCACTGAGAGTCAGCCCGTGAGATCTTTCGAAGAAATTACTCTCCAAGTTCGTCACGCCTGCGTGCTGAGACACTTAAGAATCAGATGTTAATACTATGACAACTTCGGCGTGCAGGCACAATTGGAGAAGCGTTGAAATAGCGGAAATATACAACCTCCCGTTGCTTGAGCTCGTTTATAAGGCAGCGACTGTCCACCGACAATTTCACGACCCGTCGGAAGTACAGGTCTGCTCACTCCTTTCGATAAAGACCGGAGGCTGTCCGGAAGACTGCGCTTACTGTCCGCAGTCGGTCGAATACCACACCGCGGTGGAAGTTCAGCCGCTTCTCGAGCTCGATGAAGTCCTGGAGAAAGCGCGTAATGCGAGGGAAGCAGGTGCGACCCGATTTTGCATGGGAGCCGCATGGCGCGAGGTGCGGGATAATCGTGATTTCGATCGCGTGCTCGAGATGGTAAAAGGAGTCAACGAGCTCGGGCTTGAAGTCTGCGCAACCCTCGGGATGGTGACGGAGGAACAGGCAAGAAAGCTTAAGACCGCCGGGCTTTATGCGTACAATCATAATGTCGACACATCTTCGGGGTACTACAAGAGTATCATTACGACCCGCACGTATCAGGACCGAATAGAGACGATAAAGAATGCACGCAAGGCCGAGATCACCATTTGCAGCGGTGGGATTATTGGCATGGGAGAATCGGTGGACGACAGGATTGAAATGCTTATGACACTCGCGAATCTCGATCCTCATCCGGAGTCGGTTCCGATTAACGCACTCGTCCCCGTGGCCGGCACACCCTTGCAGGATAATCCTCCCGTCGACGCGTGGGATTTTGCGAGGATGATCGCCACTGCCAGAATAATCATGCCGAAGTCGATGGTCAGACTTTCTGCGGGCAGAATGCAGTTGTCGCGGGAGGCGCAGGCGTTGTGTTTCCTCGCCGGAGCCAATTCAATTTTCGCCGGCGACAAGCTGCTTACGACTCCCAATCCTTCCGTCGATGAAGACAGGGAACTGCTTTCAGGCCTGGGATTGAAACCGAGGAAAGCGTTCAAAGAAGAATTGGCTTCAAATTAGATAGAGGATTTTTCTTGGGAAGAGTACGCTGATATTGCGGAAGGAGCTGTTTCCCAGGGATAGACAGCATGGGAAGTGGAGATCCGCGGGAATCGATCCGACCCGTATAATCGGTGTCCTGTTTCTACTTAAATCCTTTTTTCCACAGAAGCAGGGATGAACGCTTTTCATGCTTGAAGCAGAAGAAAGACTCCGACACGCTCTTGACGAGAGAAGAAACGACGAATCCCTCCGCGCTCTGACGACGTCCGATGGGTTCATCGACTTCTGCTCGAACGATTATCTTGGTTTCTCACGTTCACAAATCCTGAAGGACAGAATCCGCGAAGAGCTGACGCGCAATCCCGTCCGGCATGTCGGCTCAACCGGCTCGCGTCTCATTTCCGGCAACAGCGAGTACTGCGAGGCTCTCGAAAGGTATATCGCCGGATTCCATCAGGCGGAGAGCGGACTCATTTTCAACTCGGGCTATGATGCGAACCTTGGTGTGTTCTCGTCGGTACCGCAGCGGACCGATACTATCCTGTACGACCGGCTGGTGCACGCCTCTATTCGAGACGGCATCCGTCTCAGTCACGCGAGGGCATTCTCGTTTGACCACAACAATCTTGAGAGTCTGGAGCGCAGGTTGAAGACGTGGAGCGCAGAGCGCAAAGGGCAAGGTGGAGCCGGGACCATTTTTGTGGCGGTCGAATCAGTTTATTCCATGGACGGCGACTGCGCACCGCTGACCGAAATGGCGGGAATGTGCCGTAAATACGGGGCCAGTCTGATTGTCGATGAGGCACATGCAACGGGAGTCTTCGGTGAGCATGGTCGGGGAAAGGTTGTCGAACTTGGCTTACAGAAGGAAGTCTTCGCGCGGCTGCATACTTTCGGGAAAGCTCTCGGCTGCCATGGCGCCATAGTCCTCGGCTCGAACGCGCTGCGTACATATCTGATAAACTTCGCGCGGTCTTTCATCTATACAACCGCTCTTCCATTCCACAGTCTTGCGGCGATTCGCTGTGCGTATGAGCTTCTCGCCGCAGATGACGAGCTTATCAACACGCTGCGAAATAGAATCTCGTATTTCAGGGACAATGCGGGCGCAGACGTTGCGAGGCAACTCATACCCAGCGACAGCGCGATCCAGTGTGTTGTCATCCCCGGAAACGCCGAGGTCAGGAAAGTTGCACGCCGGCTACAGGAAGAGGGTTTCGATGTCAGACCCATAATGCATCCGACAGTCGCGGCCGGCTCGGAACGACTCAGGGTATGCCTGCATGCGTTTAACACCGGAGATGAGATCACAAGTTTAATAAACAAGCTGCGGACATTACGGCCATGAAAAGAATCTTCGTTACCGGAATCGACACCAACATCGGGAAGACGGTAGTTGCGGCAATCCTCACCGAGGCTCTTGAAGCGGACTACTGGAAACCGATACAGGCAGGAAATCTGGAATTCACGGACACCGACTTTGTCCGGAAACTGGTATCGAACACCGTTTCCGTTCTTCATCCCGAAGCTTACCGCCTGACACAGCCTCTCTCTCCTCACGCGGCTGCTGCTGCCGACGGCGTGACGATCGAGATGGAGAAGATCAAGTCTACCATCCCGTCTACAGGCGGACGGGATCTTGTCGTGGAGGGCGCAGGCGGTGTGATGTCGCCGGTCAACGAATCGCACGTGGTTATGGACCTCATAAGAGACCTGGACGCGGAGGCAGTCATAGTCTCCAAACACTACCTCGGCAGCATCAACCACACCCTGCTTACGATCGATGCAATGAGGCGGAGAGGAATTCCGATCGTCGGCGTGTTCTTCAACGGGAGTGCGGTCCAGAGCTCGGTGGATTTCATCCTCCGTTATTCAGGCGTAAAAGCGCTCGGATCCATTGACGAGGAAGAGACCCTGGACCGCGAGGCAGTGAAAAAGTACGCTCATATGTTCAGAAAAGAATTCCGTTGATGAAACTGCGGGAGCGGGACAGCAGGGTTATCTGGCACCCGTACACTCAGATGCAGACTGACGGCTTGCCGGTTCCGATCGTTCGCGGGGAAGGGGCTCGGCTTTACGACGAAGACGGTAATGAATATATCGATGCCATCTCGTCATGGTGGGTAAATCTCCACGGTCATGCCCATCCTTATATCGCTGCCAGAGTCGGCGAACAGCTTCGCAAACTCGAGCATGTCATCTTCGCCGGGTTCACGCATGAGCCGGCGGTGGAGCTCGCGGAACGGCTGCTAAACATTCTCCCGGACAATCAGTCCAGGATATTCTACTCCGACAACGGATCGACTGCAGTCGAAGTCGCTTTGAAAATGGCACTGCAGTACTGGTACAACCGCGGCGATAGGAAGCAGACCGTTATCGTATTGAGGAATTCGTATCACGGCGACACTTTCGGCGCGATGTCGGTTAGCGTGAGAGACCTGTTCACCGAACCATTCTGGGATTTACTGTTCGATGTTGCGGTCGTGGATGCTCCCGTGAAAGGGAAGGAGAAGGAAGCGGTAGAGCAGCTCGAGAACGCTGCCGGTAAAAATGATGTCGCTGCTTTCATTTTCGAGCCTCTTCTTCAGGGGGCAGGCGGAATGATCGTTTACGAGGCTGATCCTCTCGATCGGATGATAGAATTGTGTCAGGAAAGAAACATACCGACGATTGCCGACGAAGTGCTCACAGGTTTCGGCCGGACGGGTAAACTCTTCGCGTCCGACAATCTCAAGCATAAGCCCGACATGATTTGTATGTCAAAGGGATTAACGGGCGGCACGATGGCACTCGGGGCAACGTCCTGCACGGAAAAGATCTATGAGGGATTTCTCTCCGATAATAAACGGAAGAGTTTTTTCCACGGACATTCATATACCGGTAATCCGGTTGCATGTGCTGCGGCCCTGGCAAGTCTGGATTTGTTGGAGAAAACCGATACCTGGGAAAACATAAAGCGCATCGAGGATCAACACCGAATGTTCCTGTCTCGAATAAGAAACCACCCGCGTGTGGAGAACCCGCGTCAGATCGGCACGGTAGCTGCTTTCGACGTGACTTCCAGTCAGGAGACTGGCTACCTCAACAAGCTTCGAGACTGGATGAACGATTACTGCATCAGCCGTCGTGTCATCATCCGGCCGCTGGGAAATGTCATGTACTTAATCCCACCGTATTGCATTACAAAAGAAGAGCTCGACAGAGTCTATTCGACGTTGTCGTCGATGTTGAATGAGCTTCCTATGGGGTAACTTAGTCGTGGGGGCTGCCTTGCGGTACGGGAACTGCGGCAATCC
>JAJYOS010000127.1 GCA_021796055.1 Bacteroidota bacterium | reverse complement strand
TAGAATTGGCGATGCGAGGTTATCGTGGGACAGGCATCGACCTTTCAGACTTCATGATCGCGCGGGCGAAGGAAGAGGCGGCTGCCGCGGGCGTGAAAGTGGTTTTCCGCCGGGGAGACGCAAGGGAACTAGACTTTGAGAGTTAATTCGACCTCGCCATCATGCTCTGCGAAGGAGCGTTCCATCTCATGGAAACCCATGAGATGAACTTCAAGATACTTGAGAGCGCGGCGAGCGCACTGATGCTGGGAGGAAAATTAATCTTCACGATCCTGAACACACTGTTTCCGCTCTTCCATTCCGTGAAGGACTTTATGGACGCCAACGCAGGCGAGTAAGTGATAAAGTATGACGGCTTGAGTTTCGACCTCATGACAATCAGAGACCACAATATCACCAGTGTCGACGACGACTCCGGTGTCGCGCGAGAATTACGGTGCGACGAGCGTTACTACGCTCCGTCAGAAATCACCTTGATGCTGTCGTCGCTCGGAATCAGGACAATTGGCATATTCGGTGCAGAATTGGGAGCGTTCAGCAAGAAGGACAGACTCATGACCGAGGACTTCGAGATACTCGTCGTCGCGGAGAAGTAACTCCCATTAGTGGCTATTGAGGGTTAAGATTCCCGAAGGAAGGATGAATCCCGGAGCCGCGATCTAGCTATCAGCTCTTTGCGAATTCGAGCAGTACACGGGATGTCGAGGCGCTATTCGGTATTTGTATTCTTAATCAGGCACGACTAAACTAAAGGCACGCTTTGAAAATGAGCGGAGTAGCATAAAGCCCAAATTACTTAAGGTCTCGAAACATCAGTGAACACATTACTCTACATTCAACACGTCGCTTACGAAACGCCAGGAAGCATACTCGACTGGGCGAAAGAAAACGGAGTTCGCGTTTCATCGACGAGACTCTACGAAGACGATTCCTTCCCCGATCTCTCAATGTTTGATTCGCTTGTCATCATGGGAGGACCTATGGGTGTTTACGACGAGAACAAATTTGGCTGGCTCAATCGCGAGAAGCGTTTCGTCGAAAAAGCCATCAAAGCTAAGAAGAACATATTGGGCATTTGTCTCGGTGCACAGTTACTCGCCGAAGTGCTCGGCGCTCCGGTGAGAAAAAACGAACATAGAGAGATAGGGTGGTTTCCGATAATGACCACTAAGGAAAACAAAGGTGTTGCGACAACCGGGTTCCTCCCCGAAAGCCTTACCGCTTTCCATTGGCACGGAGAGACGTTCGATCTCCCTTCCGGTTCCATCAGAATCGCTTTATCAGAAGCTTGCGGGAACCAGGGATTCGTACTGGATGAGCGGATAGTCGGGCTTCAGTTTCATCTCGAAGTCACCGAGAAGTCGCTTGACGAGATGGTAAGAAACGGCAGACATGAACTCGCGCCGGACAAATATGTTCAGGACGGACAGACCATACTATCCAATAGAAATTCAATAAAGACCGATAACGATTATATGTCGATTATGCTGAATAATCTGAGCGGGGATCCTGAAGAAATCGATCCCGCGAGTATGTAAATCGGATGATGCTTCTTACCTCTTGAAATAAATTACCGTATCGGGAATAGGAATAGGTTTGTTCCCGACCCCCGGCCCTTCGTATTTCACCTCCAAGCCATCACTTCCCTGCGATTGGAAATAACCGACGCGTATTCGATGAAACCCTTTCTCAAGAGCTATGATGCCGTGTTCCTCCGTCATTCCATGAAGCCCATCATTGTTGACAACGAGATCGTTACCGATGTAAAGGTTGCTCCCATCATCCGAGCTAGTGTAAAAAGTATAAACCCCGGTCACCGGTACATAGACATATCCCATGTACTCTATCGCGTAGTACTGAAGCGCTCTCTTCTTCGGCAGGGCAAAATCCGGCATGACTGATTCCCGCACAGGCTTGAGATTAGTGAAATCGGGCACCGAGGTCCATTCGCCCGTGAAATATTTGTACTCGACGCCGCTGGAAGGACCATTTAGAGAAACCGCCGGCTTCGCTTCCAATTTTGTGAATGTCGCCGAAGATGTTCCGCTGACCGCTTGGCCGTCACGGAAATAACAGGCGGTCACCGTCATGGGATCAGTGATCGTGACGGGATGTGAATAGAGCGGTGAGCCGACGGTGGGCGTCTGCCCGTCCAGAGTATAACGAATCTCGGTCCCCGGTGCGGGGCTGATCGTGAAAACCGTCGATGACAGAAACGATTTCATCATCGGACCTACTACAGGTGGATTATAGACTACCGGTTTACCCGCAAACTCGAGCGCCACAACCGTGCAAATCTTGTCTGGCTCCCGATCCGGGACATTGACGACCAGAGCATCCCCGCGGCGACTTACCTTCAACGTGGTTCTCTCCTTGTCGGAAAGAATAAATGCGCGCTCCGGCTTGCTATGAACCCCATGGATCACAAGCTTACCATCTTTGGGCCAGTCGAACACTTCGAAGAATAATTTTCCGGGCTTCTGCGTGCAGCGCCCCCATGGAAGCTGAGTCGTGAAGGGACTTGCCGTCGTTCCGTAAATCGCCTCTCCGTTGGCTTTCAACCACGTCCCCATCGTATCGAGGCGGTCCACCTCTGGCTTCGGGATTACCCCCATTGCGGTCGGTCCAACGTTCAGGAGATAATTGCCACCCTTGCTGGCTATGTCTATGAGGTTGCGAATTAACGTCTCAGAAGATTTGAAATTGCTGTCGGCCGCGTTGTATCCCCAGTCGTCGTTTATTGTCATGCAGGTCTCCCAATAGTGGCCGGGTATACCATTAGGAGGAATCTGCTGTTCAGGCGTCTCATAATCTCCCGCACCCGTGAGCCTATTGTTGATTATCAGGCTCGGATCGAGTTTGTGAAGGTAATTGTAGATATCTTTTCCGTCTTTAGGTGTCCAACCTTCCATCCATCCGCCGTCAAACCACATGATCTGGGGATGATACTGGGTGATCAGTTCTCTAAGCTGAGTTTTCATGTATTTGATATACGCGCCCTTCTTCCCAGGCTTGAAGTGGGTCGGGTTGTAGGTCGGATGCTCAGGATTAGGATCGCTCGCTCCCTGATAAGGGCTATGCCAATCCATGATAGAGTAATAGGTGCCGAAGTGAACGCCGTACTTACGGCACGCCGCGCTCAGAGCCTTCAACGGGTCCTTGTGCCATGGCGTATCTTTCACGACGTTGTAGTTTGTGGCTTTTGTGTTGAACATACAGAAACCGTCGTGGTGCTTTGATGTAATGACCAGATATTTCATGCCTGCATTCTTTGCGATCTTCACCCAAGTGTCGGCGTTGAACTTGGTCGGGTCAAATTCCTTCGCATATTTCTCGTAGACGGCACGCGGGACATGGCCGTTGTTCATATACCATTCCGCGTGAGCGGGGACTGAATATATTCCCCAGTGGATGAACATTCCGAAGCGCGCATGCGCCCACCATCTCATTCGTACGCTGTCCTGATGCGTGGTTGTTTGAGCGAAAGATCTCGTGACGCCGACTGGCTGAAGTAGGCAAACGGCTGCAAATGCCATTACGCCGATAACTTTAATGAGGTAAGAGTGTTTCATCGTCTCTCTCTGGTTGATTTACTGATTTGGCGATGTGTCCGCTGGGTTCAATGAAGGCTCGTACAGCGGTTCAATAGCTCCATCAATGTTCGGTACAATTGTACCAATTTATTCCCTCTTTGTCAATGAAATCCCGGACATTTGATTTTAAAAAGAGACGATCCTACATTTCCCATGTCAGATGGCACGGGCTAAGGCGAATCCCTTCGACTTCCTGCCGCTCCCGTTTTCAAGTACCACTCTCAACCAGCGATGCGCCTCCGTTTCAAGAAAACTCCCGTGTCATGTTTTTTTGCGAATCCAAAACAGAAGGAGACTGTCATGAGCAGAAGCGAAGAACAGTCAAGCGAATGCTGCCCTAAGTTCGACAAAGCACCATGGGACGAAAAGACCTTCCAGTGGATCGACAAGCATTTTATCAGAGACACGATCCCGCAGTTCATGCATATCCCATTGCCCGGCACCATCAAACGAACCATGGGAAAGATGTGGAGGAAGGCGCAGGAGTCGCAAGCCGCACCTGAGATGAATGACTTCATCGCGATGGCATACGATCCATCGCCGTGGAGATCGGAATTTTATGTCGCGGTCACAAAAGACGTTCCAGGTGAGGACAACGTTAAACTATCGGGGACATTCATGACGAAGGTATTTGACGGGCCGTATAATGCCGTTCCGAAGTGGATCAAAGAAATGGATAGCTACGTCGAGGCTAACGGCAAGAGGACCAAGAAATACTATTTCTATTACACAACCTGTCCGAAGTGCGCGAAGAAGTACGGCCACAACTACGTGGTTGCCTTCGCGGAACTGAAATAGCGTCGGTCGCGGCTTTGGTAACGCGGGGCGGGGTTGCCCTCTACCCGCCTCGCTCGATCTAATAGGCAGTTTTATGATCGCTGTCCCGATGGGGACATAATATCCGTATGTTCGCCCACTGAAGCATTATCGTCCCGTAGGGCCGGAATAGAACAGATCAAACGGCGGGATGGAGTCTCAACGAAAACGAGCCACGAATTGCCTGCACAAATTCTCTTGTTCGATTCGCATAAACGCCTTCCTTGCCTAAGATCTGATTCTGAAAATACTGTGTAGGCGGTCGCGCCCCTGCTTATATTCCTCGGCTTCGCCAATAATACCAATCACATTGAGATAATTTTGAAGGTTTAGGAAACTGGTCACTAGGAGGGATTCAGTAGCGGAGGAGGGATTCGAACCCCCGACACGTGGATTATGATTCCACTGCTCTAACCGACTGAGCTACTCCGCCTCGCGACATAATTTAGCGCATTGGCTTTGAGTTTCCAAAGAGAACAGTTGTTGGATTGTGGTCGATTTAACTGCAAAGAAAAGCCGCCGGGGGTAATACCGGCGACCAATCAAATCTCGCGGCTAAGATTCCAGGCAATGGTCAAAGTGAAGTTGTTATGCTGGCCCCTGAAGATTGTTTATCACTCGAATCGCATCAGTTCGAAAACCTACGACGCTGGCGAGATAGCTCCCCAGGCCACGTGAATCTATCTTGCCTTCAAGTAGAACGACCCCGTCGACCGCAATCACGTGCACGGGCGGATCAAGTTTTAGGGAGTAACCCAGGAGCATTCCCTGCCGGTACACGATCCTCACCGCGCGCCAGGCAAGTCTCCTGTATCCCATTTCAACTCCGAGATTATTTACAACTTTGCGAACGCCAACCACTCGCTCGGCCTGCCGCTGGTATTCCACAACATCGAACGGATTCCTAACCCAACCGCTCAACGTGACTATTCCCTTCTTCGAATGAGCTACGGCCCAGTCGAACACAGTGTACCTGGTGTCTCGCTCTATCCTGCGCATTACCTCCACATCGATCAGGCTGTCCGGCGACGTAGGAGGTGCAAGCTTGAGGTCATTGACAATCGTGTAGTTTGATGCGGTCTTTCGGGCAAGTTTCGAGGCCTGATGTCTGTCATAGATCGTATTCACCGTACCAGTCAGGATCACCTCACGGCCCCTCACATTTACTTTCACGTTATTGCCCGACAGGATATTTGCTTCCGCCAGCCGATACTGTACCATGACAGCTGTCGGTATTACCGGTTTGTGTGATTCTCCCGCGATCGCCGGCGCAGTGATGGAAACCAACGCCAAGATGATCGGCACCGGAAGGGCTAACAGGCTTGAAATAAAACGCCCCGTTTTCATATTTGTACTCCTTGTTTTTTTGCTGAGGCGCCAGTTGTGATCATCGGCGCCACTCCCCTCGGCGCGTCAGCTATTACCAATGACGGAAACGGGAGCTATTTAGTTCAAGGAAGTGAGAAGCCGCAGCTTCAAATCAGCGATTTCTCGAACCATGAAAGGAATTTAATTGGAAGATGGGACGGGATTGCAGTTGAAACGAGCTGCCCGGCGCCGAAGAACGTTTCTCCGGGCCGGACGCGTTAGCAAATTAGTCTTGCAGATACTTCTTACTGATTACCTTATCGCCGTTGAATTCATAGACGAGAGGAACACCAGTCGGGATATTCAGTTCGAGAACCTGCTCCTTTGTCATATTGTCAAGGAACATGACGAGGGAACGGAGGCTGTTTCCGTGTGCCACCACGAGAATGTTCTTGCCTGCCTTGACGTCGGGTTGAATCTTAAACCTCCAATACGGAAGGACACGCGCGGCCGTGTCTTTGAGGCTCTCGCCATTAGGAGGCGGAACGTCGTAGCTTCTGCGCCAAATATGTACCTGCTCGTCGCCGTACTTCTTCGCGGTCTCGGCCTTGTTCAAACCTTGCAGGTCGCCGTAGTGCCTCTCATTTAAAGCCGTATCATATTCAACAGGAAGATTGGTCTGGCCCGTCTTCTGAAGGACGAGATTCAGAGTGTCGATTGCCCTCTTAAGCTTGGAGCAATATCCGAGGTCGAACCTGTAATTCTTAAGTTTCTCTCCCGCCGATTGCGCCTCCTTCACGCCCCGCTCTGATAGCGGCACGTCGACCCATCCGGTAAAACGATTTTCAAGATTCCATTGTGATTCGCCATGGCGAATTAAAACGAGATTTGACATTTCAACTCCAGTACGATTTAAATTGTTCTATTGCCCTGCTCGGACGATCCCAAAAGTACGTCGAATACTTCAACGTGTATCTTATTGTTCAATATTAATTTGTTCATTCCATGCTTCGCGCGCAAGTCGGAAAGGGCGTTCAGCGGCTCTCCGATATTGGATTGGACCTCCACTATTTCCATGAAGAGATCGGGCTGGCCGACGCGCTGCATCATTCTCTCAAGTCCGAACTTTCTTCCCTCGTCAAAATAAGCGGCGATCATTCTCTTGAACTCATCCACGGCGGTGACGTGGTAGTACACATAGATCATAACATCCTCGGTTACATTTTGTAAGCCACGGCAACTCCGTCTCTGACGGGGACTATCGATGCCGCGAAATCACTTCGTGAAAACAGCCTGCGGTTAAATTCCTTTATAGCCTCGGTGGAGGCGTCCCCTTTTTTCTCGGTGACCTTCCCTGACCAGAGGACATTATCGGCGACGAGAAGTCCTCCATCTCTCACCCTTCCGGCCGCTTTCTCGAGAGCGGCAGGATATTTCTGTTTGTCTATATCTATGAAAACAATATCGAAATTACCTTCGATACTGTCGATAATCTTCAGCGCGTCGCCGACATGATACCTGACTCTGTGAAGCAAGCCTGCTTCTTTCAAATAAGCCTCTCCGCGTTCCCTGTTCGAATCGCTTTCCTCAGTGCGGTGTATCTCGCCGCCTTCGACAGCGAGAGCCCACCAGAAGGCTGAGTAGCCGTAGCCCGATCCCATCTCGAAGACACGCCGCGCGCCGGTCATTCTGGCAAGCTGGTACAAGAGTTTGCCGACCAACGGCCCAACAATCGGAAAGTTCCTCTCATTCGCCTCCGCCTCCATCTTTCCCAACACCTCATGGCGAGCTCCATAGAGACCGCCTAAATATCTCTCTATTTTGGGATTTACTATTTCCATATGATGCTCCTCGTATGCTCTGTCATACTATTATCGGATCAATTCACTATAAACTGCATCTTCTTGATACTGATGATGTGCAGCGATCCGGTCAGGAGTGCCAGGCCTCCAAACACGGATGCGAATATCGCGCTCTCAATCACAAACCTGTAGTAAACATTTCCGAAATAGCCCCTCACGAGGAGGACAGGAATAAGCGAGACGCCGGAGACGATCAGGAGCTTGAATATTTTTTTCCATGGAAACATCTCGATAACGTTTGCCTTGAGGGTGACTGCGAGAACACCCACGAGCACGAACACCTCGATATACGTCACCATCACCTTTCCAAAAGCGGCGCCTTCAAGCCCGTATGACCGCAACAGGAAATATGAAGCGGTGCCGCTCAGGAGCATCTCCGCGATCGAAGTATACATATACAATCTCTGTTTCCCCAGCGAGAATAGCGCCTGACTGTAGAACGCGAGACGCAAGGGAAGGAGGAGCAGAAATATCCGGAACACCGCGGCGCTCACGACGTACTTCTCACCGAAAAAGAAGCCCATGAAATCGCGCGCGACAAACAGGAGAAAAATCATCAAAGGCAGAAGGAAGAATCCGGTTTTCGAGATCGAGTTGCGCCAGATTTCGATAAACTTTTCGCGACCATCAGTCGTCCCGAGTTCGCTGAACACGGGGAATAGGATGGCTGACGCGGAGCCGGTAATCACAGCGATCAACGGGAGCTCTTTGGAGCCGATCGCGTATATCGCGAACTTCCCCGGAGTCATCAGCAGCGAGACGAGATACCTGTCGACCTGCTTGCTTATCGTCCCCGCTATGCTGCTTACGATGATGGGAAGCGCGTAGAGTAGCTGCGTCTTCATCAACGGAGAAAGTTTCCTTCGCGCGAATCTCCTCGCTTTCAGCATGTAAACTATAAGGAAGGCCGATTTCGCAGCGCCGACGGCGGCGATACATACGAAGACGATGAACAGGTCATGAAATATAACCGCGGACACGAATATCGAGCCGGCGAGTAGGACGGCAAGAATCACGTTGCCAAGGAGAAGTAGGCCGACCTTCCGCTCCGTGACAAAGACTGACTCGAACATGAGCGACGGCGAAGCAAGTAAAGTATAGACAGCAAGTACGCGGATGTACACGGTAAGCGACGGCGCGTCAAACCACCTGGCGAAAATGGGGGCGAAGACGGCAAGTACAATTCCGGCAAGAAGACCGATTGCGGACGACACGATAATCGCAGCCGAGTAGACTGCTCGTTTCTCTTCCCTTGCGGAAAAGAAATAAAGAGCGCTGCTGAGACCATAGCCGGCCAGCGGAAGGAAGGAGTTGTATATCAGCCACACCTGCTCGTAACTGCCGTACGCCGAGCGCGTGAACACGCGCGTGAGTGTCATCGAAGCGGCAAGAAGCGCGAGAATGTTGACGAATTTGGATAAACCGACCAGACCGGCGTTCTGAGTAAGCGAGAATTGTCCGGCTTCTTCCATCAGAACTTCTTCACGACAGAAGCGAGCCGAGCGGCAAAACTATTTGCCCGCCAGACGCGAAAGTAGATCTCAAGCCTGGGGCCGAATGAAGACTTGAAGAGATTTATTGTTGGAGTGTTGGCGCCGACAAAATCCACGAATGCCCTTCCCGCTTCCTTCTCGGACTTCAGGATCTCGTGGTAAAGCAAATGCGAAGCGCCTTTCTCTGCCTTAGCATCGGTTCCGGCGACGAAAAAATAACTCCCGTCAGCGCTTTTCAGCGATGTCATGCCGGCAACGATCTTGCCGTCGCCATTCCTTACGCACGCGGTAGAAAGGAGGCCCGCTCCTTCAAGTCTTTCAAGAAGGCCGCGAAGGTCGTCCTGCGTTACCGGCGGCCTGCGTCCGTGCCGCTCATAGCTTAGCTGATGAAGCGACACGAGTTCATTCACCGAACACGTCCCGAACTTAAGACCTGCTCGCTCCGCCGCCCTGAGCACTTCCCTCAGTGACTTCGTGTAACTCTCTTCCGAAAATTTTTCCAGATCCATTATATAAGTGTACTGCGGAATTACTGTGGCGCCCGCCCACTGGAAAGGCCTGACATCCATAACCCCCGGTGGAAACAGCAGCTGGTAAAAACTGAAACTTCGCGAAAGAAATTCCTCCAGGGCCTGCAGCGCCATCAAACGATCATATTCCTGCTTCTGTCCCTTTGATTCTTCGAGAGCCCGAAAATGAACGCCGTCGTATGCCCTGATGGGAAGTAACTTCACGAGCGGCTGGGAGAATTTCTTTCCAACGGAGAGCGCGCAGGAAGCAATCGGGGTTTCCTTTTTGAAGATCAGGAGGTACTCGATTTCACGAGAGAACGCCGCCCTGTAGGCATCGAGGAGAGAAGGAAGAGAATAAGGATCTTCGGGAGGGTTCTCTCCCAGGAATTTCGAATATGAGGCAGAATCTACTTTCTCAACCGTCAGATCGGGCATCTAACCGAACAGGAGTCCTTTTATAGGATATACTTACTCAGATCGCGGTCTCTGACAATCTTGCTCAGCCTGTCGCGGACGAGTTTGCCGGTTATTTCAATTTTGTCGGACTCGATCTTGTCCGGAACATTGAAAAGGATTTCCTCCAGCAAGGTTGTCATGATTGTATGCAGCCTTCGGGCGCCGATGTTCTCGACCTGCTCGTTCACCTCCGTCGCGACTTTCGCAATTTCTCGGATGGCATCGTCGGAGAATTTTATCGAGACTCCTTCGGTGGCGGGGAGAGCGGTGTACTGCTTGATGAGTGCGTTTTCAGGCATCGTGAGTATCTTGTAGAAGTCATCCTCGTTGAGGCTGCTAAGCTCGACTCTTATAGGGAATCTTCCCTGAAGCTCCGGAATGAGGTCGGAAGGTTTCGCCGTATGGAACGCGCCGCTCGCGATGAAGAGGACGTGATCGGTTTTCACCGTGCCGTACTTCGTCATGACAGTCGAACCCTCGACAATCGGAAGTAAATCCTTCTGCACTCCTTCGCGCGAGACATCCGGACCTCTCGAATCTCCTCCCGTTGTCGCTATCTTGTCAATTTCATCGACGAAAACTATGCCGTTGTTTTCAACCCTGCCTATTGCCTCCCTGATTACGCCGTCCATATCGACAAGTTTCTGGGCTTCCTCTTGTTCGAAAATCCTGAGCGCCTCCGGTATCGGAACCCTTCGCGACTTCGTCTTCTTCGGCATGATGTTGCTCAGAAGGTCCTGGAAGTTGGCGCCAAGGTCGTCACCGCCCAGCGGTCCGAACACCTGCATGATAGGCATAGAGTCGCTTGTAACCTGCACCTCGATAGTGCGTTTGTCGAGGTCGCCATCTCTCAACATCTTCCGCAGCTTTTCCCTCGTCTGCCTGCGCTCTTCTTCTTCATTGCCGTTGCCGGCGTCAGGTCGGAAAAG
>JAJYOS010000631.1 GCA_021796055.1 Bacteroidota bacterium | reverse complement strand
G
Source organism: Bacteroidota bacterium (assembly GCA_021796055.1). Next base: position 2,510 of record JAJYOS010000631.1, on the reverse strand, counting down.
CAACTCATTCGCCTCCGCGACTCCTACCAGCTCGAACCCTTTTTCCGTTGCGAGCCTTTTTACAAAGCGCGTGTCAGATTCCCTGTCGCTTCCCATTCTGCGAGACTACCACCCGAATTCATTAACGATTTTTCTCACGTAAACCTCGCCGTCTTCTACCTTCACTTCCAACATCTTCAACTTACCGCTTTGATTAACGCATTTCCCCGTCTTCAGGTTGTAGGTCCATCCATGCATCGGGCAGGTAAGTTCATCGCCCTGGATCTGACCGCCGTATTTGTCCACGAGCGGCGTGTGCTGATGGGGACAGATATTCAGGAAAGCGCGTATGTCATCCCCAATTCTTACAACCGCGATTTCGTCGTCTTCGAGTTTACGCGTGATGCCTTTGCTTTCTCGGATATCGGAAAGGGACACGATTTTTATGAAATCATCCAACAGGGGAACTCCACTTATATTCGGAATGCGTTTCAACTGACGCCGATATTAGGCGCGTGGTTATCGAATCACATAATTGGCGCTTGTTATTCGTGATGCTACTTCTCCCTCAAATCGACAGGCGCGCCCGCTCTGTAGCCCTTCTCGGTTTTCTCTACCATGGTGGCGGCGTATTTCGGGTCGTGCTCGAAAAAGAGCGTGAAGCCGCGCTCGACGGCCTTCTTTAAGATATCCTTCTTCTCCTCCAATGTCGTCAATGGAGAATTGTCGTATCCCATAATATAAGGGAGCGGAACATGCGACGAGGTGGGAATTGTGTCGCCAGGATGGTACAGCGCCTTACTTCCATCGGTCACCAGAATAGTCTGGTGTCCCACGGTATGACCGTTCGTTACGTTCAAAAATATTCCAGGGAGAAATTCCGTTGCGCCATCCAACAGCGTGAGCCTCCCCTCTTCGAATAGAGGGACATATCTTTCGTTCCGGTAGCTTGCCTGATCCTTTTCAGAGGGGTGAACGGCCCATTCGTATTGTTTCTTCTGGACATAGTAAGTCGCGTTCGGGAATGTCGGCTTGATTTCGCCCTCGCCGTCAACATAAGTCGCCCCGCCGACATGATCGAAATGAAGATGGGTGAGTATGACGTCTGTTATGTCGGTTGCCGAGAGGCCGGCTGCGTTCAGCGAGTCGCGAAGGGTGTATTTCGAGTTATCGATTCCGTAGATCTGAGAGAACTTCTGATCCCACCCCTCGCCGACTCCGGTGTCGACGATGATCCGGCGCTTGCCTGTCTCTATAAGGAGCGCGCGGGCCGCCATTTCGATACGGTTCTTCTGATCGGATGGATTTGACTTTTCCCAAAGGACTTTAGGGACGACTCCGAACATTGCGCCGCCGTCAAGGTAGAAGCGACAAGTCTCGAGCGCCGTGAGCGCGTACTCTCCTATTCGCATAATTTCACCGGCATTGGTCTTGTGTTTCTCCTCATTTTCCTCGGCGAGCATATACAGAAAAGGTCGGGTTTTGGACCCGACCTTTCATAAAATTCCCCCGTCAACCCTGTGACGTGAAAACGTTCCTTACTACTTTCTAAATCTGGAGGTAGCGGCAGAAAGCTCAAGGCCCGCAAGTTCGGGATTCAGTTGCACCGCCCGCGCGAAGAGGACCTCTTCAGCTTCAGGATGGTTAGGATCAGGTACGCAGCAGTCGACCGGACAGACCGCGGCGCATTGTTCCTGCTCGTGGTGACCGACGCATTCCGTGCACTTATCAGGAACTATGTAATAGAAATCGTTTGAAATCGGGGGATGCTTTTCGCCGGAGAGTTCCCACTCGACGCCACCCGCGTAGATTGCCGTGTTTGGGCATTCAGGTTCGCAGGCGCCGCAGTTAATACACTCTTCAGTGATGAACGTAGCCATTAATGTTCTCCTTTTTAATTATTCGATGCCGGAGCGAGTTTGACATTGGGAAGGCTCGCCTGCGGCGACTTCGGCACCGCCGGTATCGATTCAGTCATCTCAGATACACTGCCATTTATATCAACTAACAAAAAACATCATAATCACTCGCGGTCATACATCATGCTACGCCGCACGTCGGGAGGGAGATGAATCTATCCACGGTGTTGGAGTAATAGTTATTTACCGGATAATGCCCGCCGACAGTATTGAAAACATCCGTACTCAAAAGGATCGAACGAATCGCCACGCGGTGCTCCGGACACACATAGATTCGATTTAGCAATCTCGACCTCTAACTCGACCGTTCAAAGAATTGCCGGGAAGCTAGCAGCCCTTCACCGACATAACGAGTGAAATATATCAAGGGAGGGAGAAAGATTCAATGTTATCCGGCAGCTGAAGCCGGTTGCACATCCTTTCCGCCCGCCAGGCAGATGCCAAAAAGGCCCACAGAGATCCGCAGAGAATAGAAAGAGTTCCACAGAGAGAAGAATTTCTCTCCGCGGATCTCCGTGAAATGTTCAAAACCAAGCAGCGCTGCCTGCTAGGCGGACGTTGTCCGCACTATCACTTTATTCCCAGCTTACCTTTGAAGTACCCAATTGTCCT
>JAJYOS010000126.1 GCA_021796055.1 Bacteroidota bacterium | reverse complement strand
GCTAAGAGATCCGTGAAGTCGCCGGGCACACCTTTATCAACTTTATAAAAGAATGGGCTGTCGTCGCGGACCGGAGAAATATCGGAGCTGTTCCTTGCCGTAATTTCTTCGAGAGAGCTCGGCCCGTATTGAATATCCTCCAGCAGAACGTTTTCAATTTCGTTTTCAACTGGATAATGCATAAACGGAAGGTATGTTACCCGGGGAAGATCCGCCGGCAAAGACTTCGCAGCATTTGCTATGGCTTTTATTTCATCAACCGTATAGGCGGATTTTCTAATTACGATAGTTGGTGCATAATCGCTCCCCAAAATCATGAAGTGGTTGAGCGCACTGGAATTATCAACCCCGTTTTCCTTAAAAGCATAAAACGCCGTGACAATAATCCTGACAAGTTCCCACCTGTTGTGTAACGTGAGAATCAGTTCTCCGTTTTGAGTCAGGCTTTTTAAGTAGTCTCTTATCGCTTCCACTGTCAGAAGGTAGTTTTCATTTGAAGCAAGCCCGTCGATATTCTGCAGCTGTTTTGTTGACGGAAGGGCCAGGACGATGATGTTGTAATGCTGGCGTGTGCTTTTTATAAAATGCCGGCCTTCGGCCACTTCGATTTTTACATTTGGAAACTTTGTATAGATGCCTCCGTTGAAGTCGCTATATTTGTTTACTATATCTACAAAATCCGGGTTAACCTCAACGCCTGTAATATTTTGGACTCCTTCAAGAATTCCTGTAAGAATTTCTCCCCCGCCTCCGGGACCTATGACCAGCATATTGTTCTTTTCTTCTTTAGTCAAGAACAGAAAAGGAATTGTCGTTGAATGGTGCAGCAACATCTCATTGAGAAGCGTATCGTGGTGTGCAATGCTCCCATTGAATCTGTACATGTGGGATCCTGCTGCTCCGTCGATGAAAAGATCTTTGACAATATTTTGAGTTCTGTCATATTCGACTAGATCCGATCTTCCGTTTATGCTCCACCTGCTGTCGATTATATGGGGCCGTATGTTCGGGTCATCATAGGTATAATAGATGTCTTTCTCCGGAAAATGCCCGATCGGAATCTTTCCCAATAGGTCCCTTCTGCCAAAGACCGTGAGCAGTACAGCAAAAAAGAAAAGCGACAGGTACATCAACGTTCGTTTTTTCTTTTCAATGCTGAAATAGTGGACCGATGATGCAAACAGGACGAGAGCTAAGAGCAGAACGGCATTGGCCGCATTGAACAGATCGAAAACATATATCGACAGTATGGAGCCTGCTGCCGCCCCTATCAGATCCGAGGCATAAATTCTAAAACCTGCGCTCGCATAATTACTGAAAAACTCGGCGTATACGATTCCGGCAAAAAAGAAGGGGAGGAAGAGGAAGAAGAAATAGATGTACGGGTTGGTTATTGAAAGAAAAATCTCAAGTCCGACAAAAGACATAAGTGAAATGCCCGAAAGAAATATGAACTTGCCCAATACCCGCGGTCCACTGGTGGATCCCTCTTCGGGCTTTATTGTGTAAAAAGAATAAACACCGCCGGTTCCCAGACCCAGAATAGCCAGAGACAAAATTATGAAAGCATAATTTTGAACAAATATCAGGGAGGAAATTCTCGTGGATATTATTTCAAAGCAGATAACAGCTGCTGAGACTACAAATATATTGAGACTTGTGCTTCTGGCATTGTTCATTTCTGTCCGGATGCGATCGCCTTGGATAAGACCGTTTTGAAAATAGTCACGCCGTATTTCTTCTTTAACCTCGCATCAACTTCATCCGATATTTTCTGACGGTAATAGTTGGTGAACTCTTCTTCCACTCTTTTGCCTTTGACATCGTCATAAGTAAGCTGCTTCTCCGGCACGATCTGAACACACTTGATGACGGCGAACTGTTTTCCCTTTGCGGAATCATAATACTCTATCGGTCCGGCAGTTTCGTCTAATTTCAATTTAAACGCTGCCTTCGCCAGGTAGTCACCACCAGCAGTCCTGTAGGCCTTAAGTGTACCATCGCGTTCACGAATGAATATTTTATCCCACCAGTCCTGCGAGACCTTTTCAAACGGTATCCCTTTTCTAATTTGATTTATATCTGCGGCAGCCTTCGCACTATCTGAGTAGATCCTTGCGTAAATGTATACTTTCTTCAGCTGATAAAAAATCGGATCCTTATGAGTTTCATAAAACTTGTGCAGTGCTTCCGACGTCGCTTTTGGTATACTTCCATCAATGACTGACTGATCGTATAAGTATACAAGCCTGTTTGATATGAGCGCGTCTTGCGTGTACGGATTCAACAATTTCTTATCCAAACCAGATTTTATCGCGGCCATGACGACGTTGTTGTCATATACAGCATCTAGGATAAAGTCCTTAACGTTGACAGAGTCTAGTATAGTATTGGGACTCAGAATTACAACTTCTTCCAGCAACCGGAGATACTCTTTCAAATCAACTTTACCATTGTTGTATGAAAGTAGTTCAAAATTATTTCCATTCCGGATAGCATTGTCGATTGTATCTTGATAGGCACCGGCATAGAAGCGATCATCTTCGGACGACCATTTAACGAGCTGGTCTAATCCCCGTTGATTCCACTTTATTGAGCTTTTATCAACAAGCCCGCGCCTGTAGTCATCGTACGCGTTATTATATGTTTCGAAGTATCCCTTGCGAAGCTCTGACAATATCTTATCCTTCATTGCTTCAAACGGTTCCAAATTTATTTTTCTAATCCCCAGTACCATCACGATGTGGAACCCGTCGTATGATTCTATAACCCGGGTGAATCCTTTTCGAAGTTGAAAGATTACATTCGCGACCGGGTCAATCATGGTTTCCGACCAGGTCACCTCCCTTTTGGCGTTCAGCTTAAAACTCTTTAACGAATAAGACTTAATGAGATTCTCTACATCATGATTCTTATTGAGATCGGTTTCTATTCTCAAAGCTATCGTTCTTAGTGAGTCGAGCATCTCTTTTGTCTGATCTGCGGGCATCGGTAACGTTAAATCGATGCAAAGGACTTCCCTGTCCATTTCTTTGTAAGCCTCGGCCGCCGTCTTCTCGTTAGCATACTTATCAACAAAACTCTTGTCAAAGAATGCGTTTATTAATTCATAGTTAATAATACGACGCGCCTTCCCCATTAATTCTTGATTTTCATCTAATCTTCTATCAAAGAAGTCAATTAGTTTTAACCGATCGATTATCAAGCGATTTAGCGCATTTGTGTAAGCTTCGGATCTTTCACGAAATCTCAGATTGTACCGTCGGTCATCAACATATTTGTTGAGTTCCCTGAAAGTTACTACATAGTCTTCTCCCACTTTTGCTACCGTATCATCGTTACTGATAGCCAATCCACATCGTGGACGGCCTGCGACCACAGAAAACAATACGATGAAGAGCAGAAACTTTACTGATTTCATTGATAGCTCCCTGTCCTGGTTCGGCCTTTCCAATGTCTATGTCATGATGGTAACGGAATTGTTTGTCTTACACTGAAGGTAAGACTTCGGGGTAGCTTATCAAATACTTTTCCTGCAACTCTATATGCGATACTCGGCTGTTGAGCGAGAAGCGGTTTAAGAATGAAAAGGAGGACAAGCGCCGCCGCGAAGAGAAAGAAGCGTCTGTTCACGATGGCTCTCCAAAAAGTTAATCCAGATTGAAGGGGTGGATAGCTCCCGCTCGAGCAGATGCGGGAAAACCGCTTCCCCTGGATGGATTATGCGCCCCGGCGTCTGAGCGAGAGGGCGGCATTGTCGCAGGTAACTCGGCATCACTCTATTGATCGGCCCTATGAATTCACTCCGTCCTGTCCCTCGAAGAGGGACAGGACGGATCGTCAATGTATTACTTAAGGAGAAGCATCTTTTTGGTAATCGACTGATCACCATACTTAAGCGTAAAGAAATAGATACCGGTCGCGAGGTTGGCTCCGTTGAACTCAACCGTGTAGCTCTGAGGCGCCTTGAAACCGTTCACGAGTGTCGCCACTTCCTGACCCAACACGTTGTAAACCTTCAGCGAAACGTTACCAGCCTTGGGAATCGTGAAGTTTATTACAGTGCTCGGGTTGAACGGATTCGGATAGTTCTGCTGCAACTGGAACTTCTGGGGGAGTTGCTGTCGATTGTTAACAGCAAGGACCTTCTTCCCCGTCAAGACACTGTCGATGTAACTCAGTTCAACACCCTCTTGAGCGTTCCACGATGCATATGTAGTCGGGAACCAGTTTAAGTCGCCTAACGGGTAACCACCGAGTCCAGCAGTCAACAAACCGGAATCGGTATATGAAAGATCGATTGGGACGGGCCAATCAGCATAGATGAAATTTGTGGCTTCTGGATTATTAGCCTGCCGCCAGGAAGCCAGCGGACTCCCGTAGGATGTGTCAACACATGCTATTGCATAGGCCTTCAGTGTTGCAAGCTGAGTCGTGAACAACACATCCGTGTTCTTAAAAGCAGGGTAACCACTCGGTATAATCCAGCCAGTACTTACAAGTCTAGGATAAGTTGCATTATCGGCAAACAGGGCAGCAGTCCTTGTATTCATTGGAATCATCTGGGATTGCCAATTCGTATTGCCATCCACCTTGTTGGTGTTTAATGTCGAAATGATATCGGAAAGAGACGGATCCCAATAAGCCAAGTTCTTGTCAGCATAAAAGCTCTTACCGTTTGCCAGGAAAGTAGAATCGACGCGCACATTGACAAGACCCATTCCGAGGCTATCCATATCTACCTCACCAGCATCAGCTTTTTGAAGAACATTGCAATAGCCTTGTAACTGGGTATTTACAAAGATATTGTTTGTGACACTCATATTGGTCTGATCCCCGTTATTCATAAAAACAAAGCCTGCACAATCGATAAAGTCATTATGATTGAAAATCACCTTATCAACCGCTACACCATATCTGAATTTGTACAGAGTTCCCTGGGTATTCACGTGTGTGCAGTTTTGGACAGAGAGAGTATCCTCGTGAGTAACGGAAGTGCCATTGAAATCCGTGACGCCACCATTTCGACGGCAGGAATGTCCATCCAAATTCACGAAGTAATCGTTTGTAAAAAACACACGCGTGTCGGCAGGCGGACCTCCAACCCACGTCCACCAGGTATGTTCCATAATGCAGTTGTCTACCTGAAGCCTCAGACCGGCAGAATTAAAATTGAAGAAGGCCCACCCACCGCCATTGCCTCCAGTATTACCAATTTCAAGATCGATGTTTTTAATAAGCAGGTCTTTGGCGATGTTCATACCTCCGTAGGTGGGGGTGGCGGCGGTCGCATCACCGGTAATAATCGGCGGCGCAAGAGTATCCTTGCTCACTTTCAGAAAAGTTTGCGACGGTCCCATAATAATGGTCCTGTACTTCGAGGAAGTTACAGGATTGTTTGCGCACGAGTAGACTCCACCGCTTTGTAGCTCATACACACGGCCCGCGGGAGCAGAACTATCCGATGTCATGAGAAGATACAGAGTATTCGTATGACCATACTCATAATCATCCTTTACCACGAGAGTGTCGCCGCGTTGGCTCGAGACATACTGCATATCCTGAGCAAATGCCGACGATACCAGAAGAAGAAGCATACTGAAAAGCAAAGTTGCACTTTTCATTTTAGACCTCCTGAAATTGGTGGTTGTTTGATAATTGTGTGTGAAAACGCACATTCACGCTTGCCCAAAAACTCGCCGACACCTCCTTCCTTTAAGCACAACAGTAATTGAATAGACGTTTTTTTAGAAAGAATATCTCAAATTCAGCTCGAATACCGACGGGGAATATAAAACTGAAACCAGGTTCTTGGTTATCGGAGCATCCGGACTCGTTCGGTAATTCTGATACGTACTTACTCCCTGGTGAAAAATATTTACTCCATTCAAAGCCAGGCTCAAACCACTAATGGGCAGATCCTGTTTAAGCATAAAATCCCACCTATAAATGTTGCCGGTAAATTGAGTCGTTTCAGGTCTTTGAGGTTGACCAAAACCGGTCAATAAATTACCGACCATGTTGAATGATATACGACCGGAGAAGCCTTTATAGTCGACACCAAGCGCAACGTTCACCACATCGTTTGCCTGTTGAATCAATCTGCCGACATAAACCGTGTCTTTTGTATTGAAGACAGGTATTAAGTGATGAGGGGGATTCGGATCACGAACAGAGGTGGGATCCAGTGTAAGAACATTGTAAGTGGTATTTGACCCTGATTTTGTATAGTTCACATCCAGGACAAGAGCACTAAGCGGACCGGGCAAATACCAGAAATTCGTCTGCCAATCGACTTCAACGCCTCTTATATAGCCGAGGCTCGGATTGTTTAAATTGAGATTAACCTGCTGATAGAGAGGCACGTTAAACCCAAATCTCTGGCTCAAAAACAATGAGTCGGGGATAGGGGCATAAGCGGCATATTGAGAACGACTCCCGTAGTAAATCGTTGCATTGTACATTTGATTTGCTATTATTTTGTAGAATGCATCTATCGTAAAGAGACCGATTGAATTATTGTGAAAGGACACAACGACATCGAAGTTTTTTGCTGTGGCAGGCTTCAGCAAAGGATTGCCAAGTTCCATGCCGCCATCATAGAAAGCAACTTTAGGAATAATTGCCGTATAGTCCGGACGGGAAATACCGGTAGTATAGGCGAGTCTGAGATCCGACCAATCATTAACCCGATATTGGAGTTGTACATCGGGGAACAGGTTGTTATCAGTACGGTTCACGTTGAAGGCACTATAGGGTACTTTGTAATGCGGATTAGAGGGATTAGTCGAGTCGTTAACGGTAATAGCAGGCGGGTTGCCTTCGGTACTGGCAGCGTCGCCATAAACAGTATGAAGAACATAAGTATACTGGGCATGGTAAATCATATTATAACTTTCGAAACGAACACCGCCCAGTAAAGTCAGCCTTGGACCAATGTTGATGGTACCCATTGCATAACCCGCTGAAAATTGTTCCGAACCGTTCCAGTCATTTTTATAGCTGTCAGCGTACTGTATGGGAACCTGCCAGTGTGGCTCAACCAACTGCAGCCAGGTATCGAACCTATTCCGATTTAGCGTATACTTATAACCGCCGTTAGTAAAATCGTAAAAACTATTTAGATAATATTTCCCTCTCGTAAAGTCATTATTCATAACCATCGGGAAACTCACCGGATTAGACTGACTAGCCCCAAGGTATTTATTCGCCTCCGGACTCGCATACAAATCGTTAGTCCTATTGGTCATATCTTCATTGATATTATTTTCACGCGTTGTTCTTACGTACTTACCACCCGCTTTAAATATGGCGGTGACATCATTACTAAAGTTAACCGGCGCCGACACATCGAAGGACGCGTTATACAAATGCTGATAAAACTGATTCCAAATGCTCATAGGCCACCCATTCAGTGTTGCACTATCAGCATCTGCCGGGTTAAGATTGTTGAAGACTCCAAGTGCGTTTGTAAGCGACATACTCTGCTGCGCGGCCGTGGAACTATAAGTAATCGGATTGCCTGAAGCATCGTAACCAAACGGTGCAGTGGCACCCTGATTAAGAAATTGGTTCCATCCATTACCATTAATACCGGGTGTATACGCGAAAATTGTATATTGCTGTGTGGCAGAATGAGACAAGCTCACATCCAACTTGATATCGCCGAAAGAATTCTCTACCTGAAGCGCGTTGATCCACAGCTCCTTTCCGTATAGATTGCGGTCCGGGGTGAATATCACCTGACTACGAGTAAAGTCAATTGAGGTATAATTATTCAATTGATCTGTAACATTCCCGCTATAAGTATTCTGGAAGACTATTTTACCGTTGGGAAGCCGATAATCCAGTATAAGACTCCCGCCGCTGTTTCTGACAATGTTGGCGGCGTACTGATAAGTCGCACCAGTAGTTATGTAGGTAGCTTGACCGTAATCTCTATTGCCTGCCCCGAGGAAGTTTGGTGTGATGGAAGCTATTTGATTACCACCATCAGTGCGGTCCATATTTCCCTGGAGGAACACACCAAATTTGTCGCCGAAGAAACGGTCACTGATACTCGCCCAAAACTTGTAGTTATCTGCCACGCGGTCTGACGCATTGTAATTTCCCTGAGTAAGCGCATCGAAATGAAGACCAGATGGGGCTTCCCTCAATCTTAAATTAACCACGCCGCCAAGTGCATTGGCATCCATATCCGGCGTAAGCGCTTTTATGACTTCAATGCTGGAGAGCAAATTCGATGATATGAAACCAAGATCTGTTGCGCGGTTGTTCATGTCTGTTGAAGGCAGCTCGATACCGTTTATCAGGATCTGATTCAGCTTAGCCTGTACTCCACGGATGACTACCTGGTCCCCGTTCATAAGAGAAACTCCTGGCAGACGACTGAGCGCCGTTGCGGCGTTGTCGTCCGGCAGCTGATGGATCTTCTCGGACGACACGACGTTTATTATAGTATTAGAACTAAGTTGTGTGTTAATGGCCTCCCTTTGGCCTTGGGCCTGAGCGGTCACCGTCACGCCTTTGCCTTGAATGCCCACGGCTCTCAGCTCGAAGTCCTTTTGAAGCGTCCCACTGCTCGGGACATCGACAACCTCACTGATCCCATCGTACCCGACATAGGATACCACGAGCGTGCATTGCCCGGCAGGTACACTGTAGATGACGAAATTGCCGTTCAGATCGGTTGAAGCTCCGATGCTGGTGCCTTTGACGACAATTGTGGCGCCGGGAAGCGGCTCCTTGGTATCCATATCGCTCACTTTCCCCTTGATCGTCGTCGTCGCTGCAGCCAAAAGGGATTGAGCCGTAAAAAATAGGACTGCGCTGATCACAAAGAGTCCTCTCAAGACGAAGGAGCGCGCGGCCTTTTCCCGGAATGAGAGCCGCGACAGCATCATGGTAACAAATACCCTTTTCACGAGAATATCTCCTTAATAGTTTATTAAACGACCTGTTGCACAACTACTGCGTGGCGCCTTCAACGCGGCATTTTCTCCTTCGCTTCTCCTCAGCCGCGAGCAAGTTTCCGCCGCCACTTTTCAATTGCTTTTCCACATCCATACTCGGGTGATTATAACCCCCATCCCACCCCGCCAACCATGACAAGGGCGGGACCGGGGGAAGGAGAAGCAGATCATCGGTGAACCAGAATCCTTGCAGGCGTCGGGAAGACAGGCCGGACGCCGAATAATCAACCACGCTCCTCCTGTTTGACCCGCAATGATTCATCACGCGAAATTCCATGTGGAGCGCTCGGAAAATTCGCGCGAGTTAAACATGCGATTGGGTGCTTTGTGAGTTTTGAGGCGAGGGGCGGGGGGTACAATTCTGGCTTGATCCGCGGAAGTCAATCGCGAACCGATTTCATCCGGCATATAACGAACCCTCCCCGCGGTCAATGCCGGTATGTGCACTTGATACCCTACACCAGTTCGCTTCTCCGCCGGGGAAAAGAAGCCGTGCTCAACAAGGATAATCGGCCCTTCGCCTCTTAGACCCACGCCGGCATGAAGCCGCACCGACCCTTTTATTTTCCCGTTGCCAGACATCCCATTTCTCTCCCGTGATCGTTGCCAAGTGGACGCACCGCGCTGTGCCGCTTGGGCACATTAATCCGCGCATCTGCTCCCTTTGTTTTATCGCAAAAAATCTAATCCAAAGGCTATTAGGATTAATCGTCACATTCTACTTCCACGCGGATGTCCACACGTGGAAACATCATGACCGGAAAACCATTAAACCGGCCGAGCACCTCATATACTACCATTGGCGCGCGAATCAAGACGACCCGCGTCGGTTCAACGTTCATTGAACCGGTTAAATTATATAAACACTTCGCTTAAATGTCAAGTAAAATCGTGCTTGATCTCGACTAGCCCTCTCGGGGGTCAGTTTTGCGGAAATGTTCTCACGAGAGGCCACGGATACTCCAAGGAATACCGCTTTCTGAGGCCTAACGTCAATCCGGAGAAGATATACAAAACGCACCCCCACCGCTTATTCCACATAACTTTGATCAGGCCTCAATGAACAAGTTCCAGCAATGAACTCTCCCAACTTTGTACGGGAATCAGAACCCGGAAGCTCCTGCTTCACGGGACGTCCACTCCAACCTCACACGAAACCCGTCGGGTGCGAGATGCGCCTTCGCACCCAACGTTGACCAGCCACAAACTAACGGGCTTCGTTCGCCGAGCCGGCATCCTTACTCCTCCAGCCATTTCAGCGCTGGCCGCTCGGTGTCGTCCGTTCACACGAGGCAAGCATCCGTGCGAATGATCATGCCCTGAACGTATCCCCGAGGATTACCCCCTTCACGGCAGGATCGGTCCAGAATAACGGGTTCATCTAAGTCGAAAAGCCAGACGACCGGCCAAACACCGGCTTGATTAACTGTAAGACCCACCCCATAGTTTTAAGTAATTTGGACATGAGCGCATCCTGCCGACAGCCTTGTGTGTTTCAGCGTCCAATTCTCTCATTTCACTTCACTGACCTTCAACAACCGCGCGCCGTGTTTCCTGACATACAGAGATATTTCGCTCGCGTACACTCCGATAACTCTTCTTTCCCACAGGTCACGCACTTCGCACTCACCTTTAAGACCCAATTGCTCAGGCTTCAAGGATATTCTGACGGAATCAGGCGGAACGGAAGCGCCGGGATATTTGGTGAAAACATGAAACTCCACCGTCGCCCCTTCGTTGTGTCCAACGCATTCCTTATCAAGCCCGGCTATCGCGGAGAAAGTATCATATCCCGGAGGGATGTCATATTCAATAATTGAATTTGCATGGGTACCGATGCCGTCGGCATACACATCGTTATTCACGCCTAATGTATTACCCCCTACGCTCTTATTCACCGTAACGCTGCCCCACCCGGCCGATGCGCTGACCCATTTCATATCGGTCAGGTTTAAGATCCCCTTCTTACCCGTTAGCTTTGGCTCGATCCAATCGGCATGATCAAAGTTATGTGGAATAAGCGGTGGGGGTGCGTTTTGTATATCTTCTCCGGA
>JAJYOS010000125.1 GCA_021796055.1 Bacteroidota bacterium | reverse complement strand
CCCGCGCTGCGCGAGCTCGCCTTTGCCGCATTCAGGGCACTTGACGCCCGTAGTAATACTCTTCGTGTACTTGCAGGCCGGATAGTTCGAGCATCCTATGAACTTCCCGAACCTGCTGTTCTTGTAAATGAGATCGCTGCCGCACTCCGGGCACTTGTCGCCCGTCGGGCGGTTGTTGTCGTCGTGCGCATCGATCGGCTTGGTGTTCTTGCATTCCGGATATTTGCTGCAAGCTAAAAATCTTCCGCGGCGGCTCCACTTGATAACCATCGGTGAGCCGCAGACATCGCACGCGACCTGCTGGCCGTCGACGGTTGACTTTATCTCTTCAATCTTCCCTTCGACTTTCTTCACAGCCTTGTCGAACGGGTTATAGAAATCGTTCATCACATCGAGATACTTCTTGCCGCCGCTTGCGATCTCGTCGAGCTCCGATTCCATCTCGGCCGTGAACTTCACTCCGAAAAATTCCGGAAGATTGGCCGAAAGGATCTTGTTGACGTTCATCCCGAGGTCGGTTGCGTACAACCTTCTCTCTTTCAGCTCGACGTATCCCCTGTCTTCAATTGTGGAAACAATCGAGGAATACGTGCTCGGTCTCCCGATTCCGAGCGATTCCAGCTCTTTGACAAGACTGCTCTCGGAGTAGCGCGCGGGCGGCTTCGTGAAATGCTGGCGCGTCAAAACATCCTCCAGGTCGACCGCCTCTCCTTCCTTCAACGTCGCGGGTAGCTTGAACCTCTGCAGCTCGTCGCTGTCCTCGTCCGGCTTCGACATGTCTGCGTCTTCGACAGTTACGTCATAGACCTGCAGGAATCCGGCGAACTTCACATGAGAGTCGGTCGCTCTGAACACGAAGTTCTCGCCGTCTGCTGCTTCCGCAGGCACACCTTCCACCGTTACCGTGATTTGATCGTACACTGCCGGGTTCATTTGCGAAGCGATGAATCTTTTCCAGATCAGATCATATAATAGGAACATTTCCCGCGGAAGATGCTTTTTCACCTGATCCGGGCGGTATTCTACGTGCGCCGGGCGTATCGCCTCGTGCGCATCCTGCGAAGCCTTCGCCTTCTTGAAATGTCTCGCTTCTTTCGGCAGAAACTCATGGCCGAATTCAGACTTGATGTAGCCTCTCGCGGCTTCGATCGCCTCTTCGCTGATCCTTGTCGAATCGGTTCTCATGTATGTTATCAGACCGACGCGTCCTTCGGGACCAAGATCCACGCCTTCGTAGAGCTGCTGTGCGAGCATCATTGTGCGTTTCGGCGAAAAACCGAGCCGTGTCGATGCAGCCTGCTGCAGTGTGCTTGTGATAAAAGGAGGTGCAGGATTTCTCTTCTGTTCCTTCCGTAGGATCGAAGTTATGGCATACTTTGCGGTCTTTATGCTTGCGACGAAGTTCTCGGCTTCCTCCCGGTTCCCGATGAAAAATTCCTTCTTAGACCGGTCCTTCCCGTTCGCGCTGCCCCGCGGATCTTTCAGGTCTTTTCCCGAAATTGAGTAGAGCTTTGCCTCAAATTCTTCAGCCCGATCGGTTTTAAATTTTCCCAGCACCGACCAGTATTCTATCGGAGAAAAATCCTTGATCTCGATTTCACGCTCGCAGACGAGTTTCAGCGCCACAGATTGCACCCTTCCCGCCGAAAGGCCAGGGTAGACGGCTTTCCAAATGAGGGGGCTCACTTTGTAGCCTACCAGCCTGTCCATAACCCGGCGTGCCTGCTGCGCATAAACAAGGTGAGAATCGATTTTCAGGGGTTTTTCCATTGCCTTGGAAATGCCCGACTGGGTGATTTCCGTGAATAGTACTCGGTAAACCTTGTCCGAAGACATCTTCAGTTCCTCGGCGATATGCTGGGCGATCGCTTCGCCCTCGCGGTCCGGGTCGGTCGCTATGAAGACCTGCTGCGCTTTCTCCGATAGATCCTTGAGCTTCTTGATGACTTCGCTCTTGCCGCGGATGGTCTTGTATTCCGGCTCGAACCCTTTCTCGACATCCACGCCAAGTTTGCTCTTGGGCAGATCTTTTATGTGGCCCACCGAAGCCTCGACCACGTAGTCACTTCCGAGGTAACGATTTATAGTTTTAGCTTTTGATGGCGATTCGACAATTACGAGTTTTTTTGCCATTTGAGAATTCTGCCGATCTTTTTAAAGAATGTGCTGTAGCTTCAGGTTATCTGAGGTTCAGTTTATGGTGTCGGAGCTGTTGAGCATTATCCTGCTTCCCGGCTTGCCGGGTGAATTATATTCGAAAAAGACGCTTGCGACGATTGATTTCACTTCGTTCCGGTCTATGATATTGGAGCCTGACATCAACGAGCGCTCGATTATGTTTTCCATATCGAGCTGATCGATAAGACCCAGCTCGTACATTTCGATGAGAAATCCGCGGGCTTCTTTCGTCATTATCTGGCGCTCCGCTTCGTGGAAGATCCTGTAAGATCTTGCACGAGAGCCGTTCAGCCGTTTCAGCGGTTCGCGCACATTCATTTTGTCGTAGATCCAACTCAGCGCCGTCGAGATTTCCGTCTGGCTGTAACCGCTCTCCGTCAACTTCGAGACGTCGACTTTGGAAATATCTTTCGTTTGACGGATTTCCCTCATAAGTACGACTATCAGTTCGATGATCTTTTCCTGCATCTCCCTTGTATCCTCAAGACAAATATATGTTGAAAAGTTCCAAAGTCAAGCTATCGCGTGCTCGGTCCGGCAGAAAACCGCTCAATATAGATGTTTTCGCGTCTTCTCATGCGCAACTTTTCCGAGCGCGTCTTGTCTTCCCAGCCCGTCAGATGCAGAATCCCGTGTACGATCAGTCTCAGCACTTCGCTGTCTAGAGATACCTTGTAGCGCCTCGCTTGCGCCCGAGCCCGATCCATGCTGACGTAAATCTCCCCTTCAATATTTCCGCCCGCGTTGAGATCGAAAGATATAACGTCGGTTTTATAGTTATGATTTAAGAATTTCTTGTTCACATCCAGGAGGTAGTCATCGTCGACCAGCACGACGTTAATGCTGTCGGCCTTTTTATCTTCATTATGTACGATTTCCCGGGCGAGCGCAGAGAGTCTGCCGCGCTCGATCTTCGGTGCGAGGGTATGGTTCACGAACAAACTGACTTTCACTTAATGCTGGTCTCCGCGAGAGAGAGAGCTATGCTGCTCAACATGACTTCCGGTCCGAGCCTGGTGAAATCGCCAGACAGGACACTCTTGTCGACGTTGGCATACAGTGAGCAGCCCGCCTCGCGTTCGACGATCAACCCGCTGATCTTTCCATCCGCCTCCGAGTAGAATGTGACTTCTCCGAGAAGCTCGGAGGCCAGGTAGCCTGTGCATTGATGCAGCTGAAGATGGGAGTTGATTGTGTAGACAGAGATAAGGTTCCCTTTACGTTTGCCGGTCTTAAGAGATGGGTATATTTCTATGGCGAGTTTGCGCTTGGATTTCTTATCAAAGAGATCGAACCTGTAAAAATTGGCTTGTTTAAGGCCCTTCGTTTTCAGGACCGAGCCGATGCTTTCGATATCTTTGATTTTGAATTCAAAACTCATCTGTTTTCCTCAATAGTATAATATAAAACCCAATGCCGTGAAATCCTTCCGACATTGGGTTTTTCAAAGAACTTGGCCTGCAAGTCTATTTTGCGGTAACGTTGACGGCTTTCAGACCTCTGGCGCCTTCCACGATTTCAAATTCGACTTCGGTTCCCTTATCAAGCGTCTTATATTGCTTGTCGCTCTTTATATCGCTGTAATGGACGAAGACATCTTCGCCATTGTCCTGTTCGATGAAACCGAAGCCTTTTTTCCCATCGAACCATTTTACCTTACCGTTTGGCATGAAATACCTCCTCCAAATAAGTCAGCAGCTCCAACGGCCGACACTTTCAGGCGGGTCTCAGATGTAATTCGATGGCCGGCCGCGTTTGCCACACTCGATCCGCCTGACGTTCCAATTGAAAAATAGAAGAAAAAACTACCTGATACTCAATAGCATGTCTGGGTATGCCTGCGTTTCCGGGAATAATTTCGGTGTGCATTGGAATCGGCACCGTTGGTCCGACCCCTCTCTTCGATATGTCAACGCTCGTACTGTGCAAAATTCGAAATAATTTAGTCGTACTCATAGTGAATGTCAAGCTTTGGCCAAAAGCAAGTGCAAGCGGTCACTGTGAGAAGACGGCCTCCCGGTTCGTACGGTTTGGCATCTATTATAATGAGTATAATGAGAACCCCATGTAATCGATACTGGTTCGGTCCTAATCCGAGAGATCTTTCCGTCTCGTTACTGTAAAAAGGTTCGCGCTGAACTTCTTCACGATCTCTCTCGCCTCGGTTACCTGATCGTTAAGCACATAGAACTTCGCGGGCTGGATCAGCGGATCTGTCGCCAGGAAATACTCGCCCGTGACATAATAATCGAGGCCTGCATCGTCGAGGATCGATTTAAGGAGTGCAATGTGCCCCTGATTCATGGAAGAAAACACCTCTGTGTAGTCCTTGTTATCAAGAGCGATCGGCGGATCGACAGTGAAATCCAGGAACGCGTCACACTCGGGGCAGTGAAACTTCTTCGAAGCACGGTCGCCGTCCGAGAGCTCCAGCTCGCTGGAACAGCGTGGGCAGTTTACTCTTGGGGGGAGGAGAGCACGGGCATTCTCCAGCCTAAACAATTCCTGGCAGGACGGTTTCTTGCAGTAGTAGAAATCTTTCCCCTCGTCCAGGCACGATTTGCAATACGGCTTCCCGCAGCCGTGGCAGACAGAGAGTGCTTTTACGGTCGGATGATTGGTGCATGCGTCCATCATATCCACCCTTTCACAGTGTTTTGTGCTTTCCGGCTTTACGTCCCGCGGCGTGCGCGCAAGATCGGTCGGGTTTCAGTAACTCTCTTCCTTTAACGGAAATTTCCCGTTTTTCACGTCGTCAATGTACCTGAGAAAAGCGTTGTGCATATCCTCGGCAACGTTGGCATAGTGGCGTACGAACCTCGGTTTGAATTCTTGTGTCAGTCCAAGCATGTCAGCGTAAACGAGGATCTGACCGTCGCAGTGAGGGCCTGCCCCGATGCCTATCGTCGGCACCTTCACGGTTTTTGTCACCCTTGCGGCCAGCTGCGCAGGTATTTTCTCCAGGACAATGGCGAATGCGCCTGCCGATTCGAGAAGTTTTGCGTCCACCAATATCGCAGCGGCCTCTCCCTTATCTTCGCCGCGCGGCCTGTAGCCTCCGAATTTATTTATCGACTGCGGAGTAAGACCGAGATGGCCCATGACGGGAATCCCGATCTCCGTCATGCGGCTGACCGATTCGACAATTGCCGCACCTCCCTCGACCTTGACCGCACTCGCACCGGTTTCCTTCAATATCCGCCCTGCGTTGCCGAGTGTCTCCTGCGGATCGACCTGATAGCTCATGAACGGCATATCCACGACGACAAGCGCCCGCTTCACCGCGCGCGTAACGATCTTCGCGTGGTATATCATCTCATTGAGGGTAACCGGTATTGTCGTGTCGTTTCCCTGAAAGACATTTGAAAGTGAATCGCCGACGAGAATGATGTCGATCCCCGACTCGTCGAGTATGCGGGCGGTGATTGCATCGTAAGCCGTCAGCGCGGCGATCTTCTCCCCGTTCATCTTCGACTCGATTATCGTGCGGGTTGTAACGGTCTTCGCCTTTGATTTATCGGCCATCTTGTCCTCCTTTCCAGGAGCCGGCTCCCGGCTTTGAAAGTTTGCAGCCTGCGCCATGATGCGATTCAGCCCCGGAAATCTGCTCCTCCGGAGCTTGAGAAGTCTGAGCTGAATACTTGCTCAAACCCGGTTCTGACCGCCTCCGCGATTTCGCTGCGGTCTACATCCCGGCCCGCTATCTCATTCAATGTCGTCGTGTGCGCCTCGAGGTCCTGCCCCGTTTTCTCTTTCACCGATTGATCGACATTCAGGTATTTCAGGATCTGCTTGTGATAATCTCCTATAAGGATGGAGCCATGTTGGAGCAGGATGTCGCCGAACCTGTGCTGTGCACTTCCGACGAGTTTTCTTCCCCGGTGACCGACCTCATACACGGCGGACGTCGAAAAGCATGGAATGGTCGAGGGGTCGCGAAACAGTTTCTGAAAATCGGCCGAGCTCTCGGACAACTCGAGATCCGCTGCGAGTTTACTCAGCCCGGTAACAAGCGCAGTGCTGATCATATTGTAGCTGTCGCGCACCGACATGCCGCCGGTTTCCAAAACGACGGAGTATGTCAGCTCCTCGGAATGAAGTACGGCCTTTCCGCCTGTCGGGCGCTTCACCACGTCAATCCCGTCGCGTTTCGCAATATCCACATCTATATCCGCCGCGTTCTGGTTCTTCCCGAGTGAAATGCAGTAGGGCTTCCAGCCGTAGAAACGCAGGACGGGTACTTTAGTTACCCGGAACTCCTCCACCAGGCTGAGATCGAACTTCATGTTGAATTCGCCGGACCGATCGCCGGTATCTATAGAGAACCATTCCCTGGGGCGTGCCGGTCTGTCGAAGCGCTCGACGGCGTCCACGATCAAATCCTTATTATGCCGCGGGAGGAGCTCTTGAGAAAGCTTACTATGCCTGTGACTTCTTTGGAGGGAGGGAAATCGCTTTCGATCTTCTTCACGGCATCGCTGTACATCATGCCCGACGAATAGAGCACGCGGTAGACCTTCTCGATGGTTTCGATCTGGTCCCTTGTAAATCCTCTCCGCCTCAGGCCGATGATATTCACACCTTCATAACGAAGCGGGTCTCGCCCCGCCAGAACGTACGGAGGCACATCCTGCGTGACCCTGAAGCCCCCGCCGATCATGGCATGAGAGCCTATGTTCGTGAACTGGTGTACGGGGGTTCCTCCGCCGATCGTCACCCAGTCGCCGATGTTTACGTGGCCGGCTAATGCCACCAGGTTCGCAAAGATACATTTATTGCCGACGATCGTATCGTGGGCAACATGGACATTTGCCATCAGCAGGCAGTCGCTTCCGATCACCGTTCTCCCGGTTTCGGCTGTTCCGCGGTGGAGTGTGCAATACTCCCGGACAACTGTGTTATCTCCCACCTCGAGTATGGTGGCTTCGCCGGCGAACTTCAAATCCTGCGGGACATTCGAAACGACCGCGCCGTGGTGAATCATGCAGTTCCTGCCGAGCCGAGCTCCGTTGGCAATGTAAGCGGAGGCCGCGATCTTACAGCCGTCACCGACAACCACATCGTCTTCAATTATGGTGAAGGGCCCGACAGATACATTTTCTCCGAGCTGAGCCTTCGGGCTGACGAGGGCCCTATGATCGATCGTAGTCGACATATTTCGATTTATTATCCGTTAGAGGGCGAATTATTTGCGTCGACGATGGCGGCGGTCATTTCAGCTTCGGCGACCAGCGTCCCGTCAACGAACGCTTTTCCGACCATGGTGGCAATCTTGTTCCGCCTCGAAGCCATCTCAACCTGCATGATCAGCTGGTCGCCCGGCACAACGGTTTTCCTGAACTTCACATTATTCATGGACATAAAGTAGACCAGCTTGCCGCCGGGATTTTCCATGCCGTTAAGAAGAAGTATCCCTCCGGTTTGGGCCATTGCTTCCACGACAAGGACACCGGGCATGACCGGCTTCGCGGGGAAGTGTCCCTGGAAAAAAGGCTCATTGGTGGAGACATTTTTCACACCGACGACTTTTTCGTCGATCTTGAAATCGACGATCTTGTCGACAAGGAGGAAAGGATACCTGTGCGGGAGTATTCGCTTGATGGCCTCAATATCGAAAATGACGCCGGCGGTTTTCGTGAATTGATATTTCTTGACAAGTTTCTTCTGCTGGTACAGTTTTCTGATTTTCTTCGCGAACTCGACGTTGTGCGGGTGGCCGGGCCTTGCGGCGAGGATTTGCGCTTTCATCGGAGCTCCGACCAGGGCCAGATCTCCGAGAAGATCGAGGAGCTTGTGTCTTGCCGGCTCATTCTTGTACCGGAGCGTCTTGTCGTTCAGGATGCCTGTCGACCCGAGTATGATCGATCCGTTGATGCCGAGCTTCTTGGCGAGCTTCTTCAACTCGGCCGGTTCCATCTCGTCGTCTACAATGACGATGGCATTATCAAGGTTGCCGCCCTTTATCAGACCGTTCTCGCGGAGCATCTCGACTTCCTTCAGGAAGCAGAAAGTCCTGGCAGACGAAAACTCATTCACGAACTCATCCTCAAGCGAAAACAGGCCGGTGTGCTGGCTTCCGAGGGCCGGGTTTTTGTAGTCGATCATTATAGTAGCCCTGAAATCATCAAGCGGGAGTGCGACCATCTGAACGTCTTTCTTCTCGTTCAGATATTCCACGGTCTGATCGATGATAAGATAGTCTTTCGGCGCGTCCTGGACGGTGAAGCCTGCCCCAAGGAGTGCCTCCACAAAAGGCTTTGCGCTGCCGTCACCCACCGGCGGCTCGGGAGCATCGATCTCTATCATCAGGTTGTCGATTTCCAGGCCGGCAACGGCGGCGAGGACGTGCTCGACGGTGTGGACTTTCACGTCACCGATCCCGAGGGTCGTTCCCCGCGAAACGTCCACGACGTAATCGGCGAGCGCAGGTATCTCGGGATTTCCCCCGACATCCGTTCTTCGGAATACCACACCGTGGTTCTCCGGAGCCGGAAGGAACGAGATCGTCGATTCACAGCCGGTGTGGAGCCCGACACCCGATATTGAAACTTTATTTGAAATGGTACGCTGTTGGACAAGCATCTATGTGGCTACTCCTTATTGATCAGTTTCTCAACTTTGTGCTGAAGCTCGGAAAATTCTTCGATGATTTTAGGAAGCATCCTCATCGCACCTTCGATCCGGCGCGCTTCATGCATCTCCTTCACGGGAATCCCGAAGAAAATTTTGCCGGGCTCTGTGATCGATTTCGACACGCCGCTCTTTCCAGCGACAGTGGTATGATCGGCTATTTCAAGGTGGCCGACTATCGCGACCTGACCGGCGAGAACGCAGTTTTTGCCTATCTTACTGCTGCCGGCAATACCCGACTGGCCCGCTATAACGGTGTTGTCGCCGATCACTACGTTGTGTGCAATCTGGACAAGGTTGTCGATTTTCACGCCGCGGCAGATCCTCGTCTCACCGAAAGTCGCCCGGTCGACCGAGCAATTGGAGCCGATTTCCACATCGTCTTCTATTACGACGATCCCGAGCTGCGGGATTTTCTCATAAGTGCCGTCTTCCTTCGGGGCGAAACCGAACCCGTCGCTACCGATGACCGTCCCACTGTGGATTGTGACGTTCTTTCCTAATTTACATCCCTGGTAAATAGTCACGTTTGGGTAGATCAGAGAATTCTCGCCTATCTCGACGTCTTCGCCGATGACGGAACCATGCGAGATCTTGACCCCGTTGCCGATCTTCGCGTTATCGAGGATGCACACAAATGCGCCGACCCTCACATCTTTTCCGACGACCGCCTTCGGGGAAATATACGAGACCGGACTGACTCCGGCGGAGAGCGGTTCCGGAGGCGGTATTAATGCTTTCAGAGCGAACACGAAGGCCACGTAAGGATCCTTCGCTCTCAAAAGAGTCAGGTCGGTCCGCTTGCTCTTGAAATCCTCTGAGACGATTACTGCCGACGCCCTGGTAGTTTCGAAGTATCTCTGATACTTCGGGTTTGCGAGGAAAGTTATCTCGCCCGGCTTCGCGTCTTCGATCTTCCCAATTCCGGTAATCTCAGCTTCGGCATTGCCATTCACGCTCGCCCCGATGAGCCTGGCTATGTCGGAGACTTTCATCAGTGAATGCCTTGAGCCGGATTCTGCGGGTTCGTCGTCGGTGTTGTGGTCGAAGGAAGCTTCAGTTTGTCAAGGACCTGTTGTGTAAGGTCGTACTTCGGGTTCGAGTACATCAGGAGCACCTGACCGCTTTTGTCGAAAATGTAATCGTAGTCGCCTTCCTTCGCTACATCCTGGATCGCCTTCATTATTTTTTCCTGGACCGGCTGCATGATGGCATTTTGCTGCTGTGAAAGATCGCCGTTCGGACCGAACCTCTGATTTCTCAGGTCCATGATCTTCTTCTGCATGTCGCTGAGTTTCTGCTCTTCCTGGATCCTTGCCTGTTCCGGCAGTATAAGACGCCGGCGCTGGTAGTCGTCCGCCTCTTGCTGAAAATCACCCTGCATCTTGCTGATCTCGGCCTGCCATTGGGCGACGAGAGAATTGAGTTTGCCCTGAGCCTCGACCGCCTCGGGAAGGTTTTTCATGATTTCCTGAGTATCGATCCAGCCGATCTTCTGCTGGGCAAAACCCGTGAGGCTGGAGAGGAAGATGAACGCAGAAACGAGCGACCAAAATTTCAAATCCCTCGTTTTCATGTCTTTACTTCATCCCTTGTCGTGTCAAAATATCGAGCACTTTGTAAGTGAGATCATAATCCTTATCGGCATAGAGAATAACCGCCGCCTGATCGTTCTTGTCGAAGACGAACTGCATCTTCTGTTCTTTGGCAACTTGCGCGATCACTCCATACACCTTGTCCCGGATCGGCTTAAGCAGCAGTTCGCGCGTCTGGTCGAGTTCTCCGCCCTGACCTACTTTCTCCTGGCGGTAAGCCAGAATCTGCTGCTGGAGATTGTTTATGTCCTGCTGTGCCTGCTGCTTTGCCGCGTCGGTCATCATCGCCGCCTGTTTCGTGTATGAGTCGACCTTGGTCTGATACTCTTTGGACATCTGGTCGACAGTGTCGCTCCACGCTTTCATCAGCGCATCGAGTTTTCTCTGGGCGGCCTGTGCATCCGGCAACTGGTTCAAAACGACAGTTGAATTAACGTAGCCGATCTTCAGCGCATCGCTTTTCGGAGCTGCCGCAAACATGAAACCCAACGCCGACAGAATAACAGCCGACGAAAGCAGAACAATGAATTTCTCTTTCACTTCTAACCTCTTTTTTTGTTTGACATCAAAATAACAGTCCTGAGACTCAAAAGCTCTTGCCGAACTCAAAATGGAAATGCCACCCGGAAACGG
>JAJYOS010000124.1 GCA_021796055.1 Bacteroidota bacterium | reverse complement strand
CTGGACCACGTACATGCCGAGCCCCGGATCTCCCTGACTAAAAACAAATTCGTTGGACGTGTATTCCCTTTTGTGAACTATGGCCGCCAGCTTACGAAGTTCCCTGGCCGTCAGTTGGGAAAAGATGGGAACGCTCGCAAGCAGAGCCTCGAGCGAGTTATCTTCTTCCGACCTCTTCCTGAAGAAGTTAGACCATAAGCTATTTTGACCCAGTATCTCCTGTGCCATCGCCCGCAGAGTTAGTCATAAACGAAAGTAAGCCAATCGTGCTTGTCTTCTCCGTCCTTCACTACTTTGAAGAACCGTTTCTGCATCTCGCGAGTAACGGGCCCCGGTTTTCCTGTGCCCACTTTTATTTTATCGACGGACCTTATCGGGGTAATTTCGGCGGCCGTTCCGGCAAAGAACACTTCGTCGGCGAGATAGAGTATCTCGCGAAGCATGGTTTCTTCTCTTACTTCGATGCCTGCTTCCTTCGCCAGTTCCATGATAGTGACTCTGGTAATCCCGGGGAGTATAGCAGACTTGACAGGACTGGTAAACATCACTCCGTCATGCACGACAAAAACATTTTCACCGCTTCCTTCGCTGATATACCCCTCCGCGTCGAGGGCAATTCCTTCCGAGTAACCGTTCGCAATCGCCTCGAGCTTTATGAGCTGCGAGTTCATGTAATTGCCGCCGGTCTTTGCCATCGTCGGGAAGGTGTCTGGCATTGGACGTCTCCAGCTGGAGACGCAAACATCGATGCCGTTATCGAGCGCTTCCGAACCTAGATACTGTCCCCATTCCCAAACGGCCACTACCGTATCGACCGGATTATTCGCAGGGTTAACGCCGACGTCGCCGTAACCTCTGAAAGCTATCGGACGGACATAACACGACTTCATCTTGTTGGCACGTATCGTGTCGAGCACGGCGGCTTTCATTTGTTCGCGGGTATAAGGGATTTCAGTACGATAAATCTTTGCAGAGTTCTCGAGACGTTTCAAATGCTCTTCCAGCCTGAACACGCCTGCGCCTCTGGCGGTGTCGTAGCAGCGTATTCCCTCGAACCAGCTTGTCCCATAATGGACCACGTGTGAAAGGACATGTATCTTCGCATCGTCCCAATTAACCAGCTTCCCGTTCATCCAAATCTTATCTACTTTCTTAACTGCCATTTTACTCGATGTCCTCCGCTTAAAATTCTTTCTTATATACTCGATAAGTCTTATAGCGCTCCGCGTTCATCAGGTCGGCGCTCCGGTTCATCATCAGGTTATCCTCGAGCACCCACGAGGCTTCTCCGTCAAAGTATCCGCGTGCTATACCTCTCTTCGCCGTTTCGTGGAACAATACCGCGGCTATTCCGGTCTGCTGATAACTATGGATTACGCCGAGCACCATAATCCTTAGCCAGTGTATATCTTTCTTCTTCGTAAGCAGATGATACACACCGGGAAGAATATGTCCTTTTTTGTTGAACTTCAACGCATAATTGATATCCGGAAGCGAGAGGGCAAATCCAACCGGCTTCCCCTTTGCCAAAGCGAATATCGCGAGGTCAGGGACCACTACCTGCTTGAGATCTTCCGCGAGGAAGTCAAACTCTTCATCCGTCATCGGTACGAAGCCCCAGTTTTTACTCCACGCTTCGTTGTAGACTTCTTTGACGAGCTTTATTTCATCGTTGATATTCTTCATGTTAATGCTTCTGAATGTGAGCTCTTCCTTATGAGTCACCATCCTCGAAACACGTTCAAGCTTTTCAGTGAATACCCTGTCCTTTGACACGTGATAAGCGTAAAGATCTTTTTCCTTCTTCAATCCATAGTTCGTGAACAAATCCAAATAGTACTTAGGATTATATGTCATAAGGACCAGCGGACTGCTGTCGAACCCTTCCACGAGAAGACCGACCTCGTCGTTTGTTGACGGGTTCATCGGACCGCGCATCGAGGAGAAGCCTTTCTTCACGATCCAATCTTTGGCTGTGTCGAGAAGACTATTCGCGACCTGCTGATCGTTTATCGACTCGAAAAATCCGAAGAAGCCGATTTCCTCATTATGGAACTTGTTGTGATTGTAATTAATTATGGCCGCGATCCTCCCTACAAGCTCGCCATCCTTTCTCGCCAGAAACATTTCCATATCGGAGTGCTTGTAGAAGGGATTTTTCTTTGTATTCAAGAGTTTTTTTCGGTCCATGAGCAGCGGAGGAACCCAGTAAGGATCCCCCTTATAAATCTTCCACTGAAGTTTTATAAAAGCCATGAGGTCCTTGTCGGTGCGAACGGGTTCGACGGTAATATTGCTCATCTGGTTTCCTCTGTTTAGTGCTACACTAGTAGAATTAAGGTTTAAAGCCTGATCTTCAGGCAATGACTCCAAGCTCTTTGCCGATGACTCCAAAAAGCTCCACAATCTTATCGAGATGCTCCTTTTCATGAGTCGCCATGTAACTGGTCCTCAACAACTCACCTCCAGGAGGCACGCCGGGCCGGACAAAAGCGTTCGCATAGACGCCGGCATCGAAGAGCTTCTTCCAGAAAAGGAGAGTCTTCATGGTCTCGCCGATAATCACGGGAACGATCGCCGTCTTGTTCTCATACACTTTGAAACCGAGCTGCTTCAACCCTTGTCTGACTCTATCTGCATTACTTATTAGCCTGTCCACGCGCTCCGGCTCTTCTTCAAGTATCTTCAGCGCTTCGATCGTCGCCGCGACAGATGCAGGCGTCGGACTCGCGCTGAAAATATAGGCCGGAGAGTTGTGCCTTAGGTAGTTTATGACAGCCTTACTACCAACTACAAACCCGCCAAGCGAGGCGAAAGTCTTCGAAAACGTTCCCATCACAAGGTCGACATCGTTGTCGAGTCCGAAATAGCTCGCCGTTCCTCGTCCGCCCTTCCCTATCACACCCACGGAGTGAGCGTCGTCTAGCATTATTCTCGCGTTGTACTTCTTCGCGACCTTAACCATCCCCGGCAAATCAACTATATCCCCGCTGGTCGAGAATACTCCGTCCGAGACGATCAGTTTCGGAGCCTCCAGCGGAAGACGTGATACGACGCTTTCAAGGTTCTGCACGTCGTTGTGCTTGTACCTTACCAGCTCAGCGGTCTGCCCTTTTGATATGAGCGTGCCGAGGACAATGCAGGCATGGTTATCACGATCCGAGATTACATATTCACCGTGCCCAACAAGCGTCGAAATGACGCCGAGCGCGGTCTGGAAACCAGTGGAATAAGTAAGGCACGCCTCCTTGCCCATGAACTTCGCGAGGCGTTCTTCAAGCTCGATATGGAGATCGACAGTGCCGGTCAGATACCGGGAGCCCGAGCATCCGGTCCCATACTTCTCGATAGCCTTCTTGGCCGCTTCCTGGACTCTCGGGTGGGTCGTCAGGCCGAGGTAATTGTTGGATCCGGCCATTACGACTTTCCTGCCGCCGATCATGACTACCGGTCCCTCGTTTTCCTGGAACGCATGTGAATATGGATAGAGTCCCTGCTTCTTTACCTCGTCTGCAAGCGTGTAATCATTGCACTTCTGAAATATGTCCAATCGAGTTTGCCTCCTATTAGTGGATGTGGAAACTGTTTCCATCGTTTTTTAAATATATATTTCAGGTCAGAAAAATGCTAACCGAGGCTCTTCGGCACGTTTTCATGTCGAAGTTCATCTTACCCAAACTTTTCCCCATGCCCTCCTCCCAATTCATTCCTCCGGATTTGCTTCGCACTTCTCAATGTCTTTTGCCTTCCCA
Source organism: Bacteroidota bacterium (assembly GCA_021796055.1). Next base: position 7,309 of record JAJYOS010000124.1, on the reverse strand, counting down.
CTCCCGCCGATGCTGAGGACGAGATAAGGAACACAAAAAATAAAATATCCGACGTCGAACCTGTTTCTCAGGAACACGCCCTGCCAACCGACGTCAACTACTCTCGCGACAAATGCCCAGAGGACAAGTAGGAAAAGCAGGATACCCGCATAGAAGAAAATATCTTCTATGTCTTTTGACGATAATCCGATAACAATCGAAAGCACGAGCGATACGCCCATCATCCAGAACGGCACATAGCCGAACTGCACAGCGAATGGTCCGTCTAACATAAACTCACGGGAGTTCCAAATAATGAACGGAAGGAATGTCGCGAAAAAAACGGCAATCACCGTCAGTGAAAAAATGAGCCCGTTGAAAAGACTCTTTTTCAGGAATTTGAACACGACGTACGGAGAATAAAGGAGCGCCACTATGCTTCTCGTTGAAAGAGCCAGTCCCAGCAGTATAGCAGTGAAGAAAAAGTTTGAGTCTCGCTTTGATGGATCGACACGTTCATCAGCCACAAGCATGAGAACGGCAATTAAAGACATGTTAAAGAGTAACTCGCTTCTTGTAACAAGCTCGTAATAGGTTGTGGGTAGAAGCATCATGATCATCAACTGCATCTTAGCCCTTTGAGAGTCACGACCGCTTAAGATCAGCGCGGAAATCCCGAATAACAATATTCCAGCGGCTTCCAGCAGCCCCGTATTCCCCAGGAGATAGAACGGGCTCGCTGCAAAGAAAAGGCCCGGAAACGCGGACGGATTCAGCGAAGTACCGTACGGATAATGCCCACTGAAAAGGGCATTGAGCCATGCGGTGATGGCGGGGAGTCTGCTCACATCACTTCTATCCGGCAAAACTACCACCGCGATTATTGAAGCCAGGGTCATGAAAGATATTAGCAGTAACGCGTTAAGATGAAATTTCTGAAGGATCCTTTTTCTATCCGCTTCCGTCAACCCCCAAACCGCGACGAGGAAGACCGCGACATAAAGAATACCATCTATCCAGCCGTGAGACATGTGCCGCCCGGCATACTTCAAGACAAAAACCCCGCCGACAAAGCTGAGGATCGCGGCGGCTAAGAAGCTACGCGGATTGTAAGAAGCTTTTCCCAAAGGAGTTGATATTGATTCGTTGTGGAGTGCGCTCACAGAGGGAGAACCGGTTGAGAATATGATCTTAGAAGATTAGAATACGGCGCCGTCGGGTGAGTGACGTCAAAGGGAAAATACAGACGGGCCTCTACTTGTGAATCAACGCGATCTTTGTGACAGAACTTTGGCTGCCGTCAGAACTATAGGCCACGACAATATAAACTCCTGTAGGCAGAATATTCCCAGATTGATCGGTGCCGTTCCAGTAAGCGACATTTCCTCCCTGGGCTTGGAACTGGTCAACCAACTTACCGTCGATGCTGAATATTTTTATCTCGCTGTTGGCGACCAGCCCTTCGATGTGGATTGGCTGTGAAATCGGAAGAACCGCCGGATCAGGGAAAACTTTTAGCTTCGCGAAACTCTGCAGAGGGAGTTTGACTCCGGTCTTCAGCTCGGTAATTCCATATTCGGTTGCCATGTAAACTATTCCGTCCTTCCTGTCGCAGGCGATCGAAACAACTTTGTCGCTTGGGAGAGGACTATTAGCAGTGTTGTAACTTGCTACCGATGTGTTGCCATCATTGGAAATGACATACACGCCAGTGTTGGTTGCCACCCATTTTTGGTCGAGCGCATCATAATCAATGGAGTTTATGAACTGGTCGTATAACGAATAAATCGTACTTATATAAAAAACGTTTGCTGGGTCCGGGTCATATATGGCCATAAGCCCAAGTGACGTTCCGATCCAAACCTGGTCGTCGTTGTCCACGACGACGGAGTTAACCTGGTTGCTCAGCAGGCTTGAGTTGTTAGTGGTGAAGAGGTATGACTGATCATCCGAGAGATTATCAAGCGTCCCGTTATCGTTATAATAGAAAAGGCCGCCGTAACCGATCCCCGATGCCTGGCCGAAGGCATCTCCCGTCCAGACGCCGTTGTAAGCGTCGATCGCGATCGGAATGAAGGCAGAAGTCTGTCCCAAGCCATTATGAAATGAATGCCACGTAGAGTCCGAGGGTGAATATACATCGAGGGAGTTGCCGTTGTATGCAAGAGGGTTGGTAATCCATATGTTGCCGGACTGATCACACGCCGCATTGCCAACGAGGACATAGTTCGCGCTATTCGGCTCCCCCACTAAAGTAGAGTTGGTGTTACCGTAGTACTTGGTCGTATCTCCCGACATCATCAGCATGCCGAATCCCCATGTCCCCAGTATGATTTTGTTTCCGCAAACCGCGCTCACGTATTTCACGTTCTGGTTTGACTTCAACTGAGGGAGGTTGCTCTGATAATAATTCTTCCAGTTCGTGCCGTTGAATTCCATGAAGGCTACACCGGCGGGATCACCATTATTTGCAGCGCACCAGAGATTGCCGGACGAATCCACAGCAAGATCAGATATTGTATTCGTGGCAGGCCCGGGCGGAAGCAAAAACTGGCTTGATGCTCCGACGACTAACATCCCGTTTGCGGTCGCAGCAAACATGAGCGTATCTGAATACTGCGCCACCCCGTTAAGCTGAGTACCTCCGGAATAGAGCGTTTTAAAGGAACCATCAGTCGAGCTCAAGCTATACAAGCCAGAAGCAGCATTCACGAGGAGATCCGAAGATGTCGGCGTCAATGTGTGGATACCGCCGCTCGGCGATCCTGTGACAAGCTGGAATGTAAATCCATCGCTCGTATAATAGAGTCCGCCCTTCGTCGCGACGAACAATTTCCCATCGAAAACTTCAAGGTCATTTACGCCGTTGGCAAGTCCGAGCGTATCCGCGAGCCGCCACAAGTCGGGGGCGGCGAGGTTGATCGCCGACGTCGGCGCATATGAAAGGCCGAATTGGCTTCCCACATAAATTCTTCCGCCGAAAACTGCGACGGCGTTCGACTGTATTGAACCCTGCTTGGGATCGAAATGGGAATACGTATCCAACACATTGAAACTCTTGCGCGAGATCAGGACTACTCCAAACGGGGTACTCGCGAAGATCGTATCGCCGGCAATGGAGAGCGACGTAATTTCTTTGGTAAGGGCGGAGAAATCAACGATGCCTCGCTGCGACCTGATAACCCTTCCCGTAGAATCCAGCTCATCAATGGCGCCGTTCACCTCACCGACAATCAAACGCCCCGAAGAATCGGAGCATATCGCAGTCGCCTGTATGTTTGAGAGTCCTTCTGTGGTCGTGAATTCAGAAATAGCTCCAGTCGAGGGAGCATATGAGAATACGCCACCGGTAGTGGCCGCCCACACTTTCCCGCCTGAAACGGCAATCCCGCTTATGTCGTACATGCTCGTGTAGTTCTTCCACGTCAAGGTTTGCGAAAATGCGGAACCGGCAACCGCCAGCGAGAAAAAAAAGAGAGAGAGTCTTCGGATCATTCGGCCATCAAATATGTTTGAAAAGATTTACCATCTCGATTGCATCTGCCGCGGCATCGAAACCTTTGTTTCCAGATTTGCCTCCGGCGCGATCGACGGCCTGTTCCAAAGAATCGGTTGTCAAGACACCGTAAACGACAGGCACCTGCGCTGCCAACGAAAGCTGGCCGACACCTTTGGCCGATTCGCCAGCGACGTAATCAAAGTGAGGGGTCTCACCACGAATTACCGCGCCGAGACATATTACTACGTCATGTTTCTTCGAGTCAATGACTCTTTTCGCGACGGACGGGATCTCGAATGCCCCCGGACATTTGTAAATATCTATGTCGTTTTCCGAAACCCCGCGTCGCACCAAACCATCTAGCGCTCCTGACAGCAGCCGGTCAGTGACCACACTATTAAATCTGCTCACGATAATCGCGATCTTCAGCCCTTTTCCGTCGAGTGCCCCTTCATGATTTACCAACTTTATTTCCTCCGTTCTGAAATGAATGCAAGCATTATTATTCTAATTTCTCCAACATTGCGTTGGCCCATTCATGGTCAATCAGATATCTGCCGAGATTCGCCTCGTCATGTTTGAGTCCGCCGTGAAAGTCGCTTCCACCCGATTTGAGGATCGAGTTATCATCGGCGAACTTCGAGTAGTAGAGCGTCTCCTCCGGGGAGTGAGAAGGGTGCACTACTTCGACTCCGTGCAATCCGCTTTTCAAGAGATACCCCAGAAGCCCTTCGTTGACGTAGTGAGACGGATGAGCCAGGAAACTCAAGCCACCGGCGGCGGTTATCATTTCTATCGCCTTTTCTGGAAGGAAAGGATAATTCGCCTCATAAGCGGGACGACCTATCCCGATGTACTTCTCAAAAACTTCGTCGTAAGTGCTGGCAAAACCTTCCTCGACCATCGTATTAGCTATATGAGGCCGACCTACCGCTCCGTTTTCTCCGGCCCTTTCAAACACAGATTCGAATTTCAAAGGTATCTTTATGTCGTTCAGTTTTGCGATGATGCGTTTCGCGCGCTGAATGCGTCCCTCCCGGAGCTCGATCAGGCCGCCGAGAAATTTCCTGTCCGCGTAGTCGATGAAGTAACCGAGTATGTGTAGCTGGAACCGTTTGTACCTCGTGGTGACCTCAATCCCCGGAACAACCGTAACAGACATTTCACTCGAAAGACGGAATGCCTCATCAAGCGACAACACGGTATCATGGTCGCAAATCCCAAGCGTTGTAATTCCGGCATCTGCAGCCTTTGCCATCAAATCACGTACACTTAATGCCCCGTCGGACGAATCTGTGTGAGTATGAAAGTCTATCTTATCTGATTTCGTTCTTTTATCCACAAAGCACATCAGGTGAATTTCTGCCTGAACAAATCGTAATCCAATATCGTTACGGCATTACCTTCCACGTGGAGAAGTTTCAGCTTCTCCATTTTGCTGAAAGTGCGCGAGACGGTCTCTCGCGTAGTTCCCGCCATGTTCGCGATTTCTTGCTGGACAGGGAGGTTGTCGATCTCGACCTTACCCTGCTTAATTCTGCCTCTCTCATCGGCGAACTGAAGGAGGACGTAACCCACGCGGTGGTACGCGTCTTTTAGCGAAAGACTTTTTATCAAAGCGTCCGCTCTTCTGAGCCGCTGCGTCAGATGCTTGAGCAACGAAATAGCAATGCTCGGATATTCGTGCAGAAGCCCGAGGAAGTCCTTCCGATGAATCACAAAAAGCTCTGCATCGTCAAGCGCGACGACGCTTGCCGACCTCGCTTCGCCGTCGAGCAATGCCATCTCTCCAAAAATATCGCTCGGGCCGAGAATGCTAAGTATCACTTCACGCCCGTCTTCTCCAATTCTTACGACCTTAACCTCTCCGCTGACGATTACAAACAGCGCCGATCCCGATTCTTCCTCCATCAGGATAACTTCCCCCTTCTTGTAGCTCTTCCTTACGCCACAAGCGCTTATACGCGCAAAATCTCTTTCTTCCAGCTCCTCGAAAATTGGAGCATTCCTCAGAAACTCCATTGCTTCTCTCATGCCAAGGCTCCCACGTTTCTTTAGCGATAGCTGCCAGGATTTCTAAATAAAAATATAGAAGCACCCCGACATAAAGTCAACGTCAGTTGGTGAGCCTCCATGCCCGGCCAAATGCTTACGATAGACTGTGCGACAAAGGAGGTCTAACTCGAACTAAATCTTACTCCGATGAGTTTTATATTCAGTTATGAATAAAGATTCACGGACGGAAGGATGAAAAGAATATATCTCGATTACACGGCTACGACTCCCATGGATAAACGCGTCGTCCAGGCGATGGTTCCCTTTTTTACCGACACGTTCGGAAACGGGTCAAGCATACATTCGTTCGGAAGAGAGGCGAAGGCCGCCCTCGAGACTGCGCGCGAGTCAATAGCGTCTCTGATCGGCGCCCGACCTTCGGAGCTTCTCTTCATGAGCGGAGGAACCGAGTCTGACAATTCCGCGCTGAGGGGAATTGCTTCGGCGCATTCCGGAATCGGAAAGAAGCACTTAATCATCTCTTCGATTGAGCATCACGCCGTCTTGCACACAGCCAAGTTCCTGGAACAGGAAGGTTTTGAAGTTACTCTCCTTCCGGTTGATGCGAAGGGATATGTATCGCCGGATGAGCTCACAAGGGCCATCACCGATAAGACGCTTCTCGTGAGCATCATACACGCGAACAATGAGATCGGTTCGACGCAGGATCTAAAGGCAATCGCGGAAATCGTACACGCTGCCGGAGCTCTTTTTCACACGGACGCGGTACAATCGTTCGGCAAAATCCCTCTCGACGTATCCGAATCCGGCGTCGACCTCGCGTCGTTCACTGCGCACAAGATTTACGGCCCTAAGGGAATCGGCGCTCTGTACATAAGACGAGGGCTCGAATTCCAACCCACTTTTCACGGAGGCTCACAGGAACGGAACAGGCGACCAGGCACAGAGAGCGTTCCGCTTGCAGTCGGCTTTGCGAAGGCGGCTGAGTTGGCCTCGCAAGAGATGAAGGAAGAGCTTGAAAGGTTAGCCGGCCTCAACGGGCTTCTCAGAAGTCGAATCAGTAACGAGATCGCTGGCGCCGTATTCAACTCACCCGTAGATCGCGCGATCCCGAACATCCTGAGCGTGTCGTTAAACAGCGACGAGATTGAAATTGACGGAGACGCGCTTATCATAAATTTCGACTTGGAAGGGATAGCGGTCACGAGCGGATCCGCGTGCTCTTCAGGCAGCCTTCAGCCTTCGCATGTAATAAAAGCCCTGGGAAGAAACGACTCGACGACAAGAGCGACGGTGCGGTTCTCATTCGGAAGATTCACAAGTGAGGAAGACATTCACATCGCCGCCGATGCCTTTGTCCGCATCGTGAACCGGATCGGCAAGCGCAAGAAGTTCAGCTCAGCCGTTTCATAACAGCCCCAAAGAAACCGTCCATATTATGGCGGTGAGGATAAGTCGTAAGAAATCCGTTCTCAATCAGCCGGTTAAATCTTTCCCCTGGCAGATAGTTCGCGGCATTCTCCCGCTGGAATCCGCCATTAGCCTCAAGGAAAGAATTCACGACTGCGATGTTTTCCTCGGGGAAGATGCTACAAGTCGAGTAGACTAACACGCCGCCAACCCTAACGAGCCTCGCGTAGCGGTCAAGGAGTTCCTTTTGATAACGAGCGTGACTCGCGACCGATTCCATCGTGAGCCTGAATTTCTTGTCGGGATTTCGTCTGATCGTCCCGCTTCCGGAACATGGGGCGTCCACTACGACCTTGTCCGCGACACCTAACAATTTCCCTGCCTCTCCAAGATCGCGTTCTGTCA
>JAJYOS010000123.1 GCA_021796055.1 Bacteroidota bacterium | reverse complement strand
GTTTTTATAAACGAGCGAATGGTTTTCGAATTTAAACTCGATGAAGAGGCGTTCCTAAGAAAGTTCGCCGAATTCGAGTAGCAACACGAGATTTTAATTCCACTTCTGATTAAATTTCAAACATCCGGACAATCAAAAGACTCTCGAAGGGAGCATATTTGGCTGAAGACAGAATCGTCGGTCGTAATGCCGTCGCCGAGGCGCTGAAAAGCGGCGCCAACATATCTAAAATCTACGTCCTCTACTCGGCGCACGGTGGAAGCCTGAATGAGATTTACACCGTCGCGAAACGTCAAGGCATTCCGCTTGCAAGGGTCGACTCCAAGCAATTCGGGGAACTTACGGCCAATCTTTCTCCGGGAGAGTCGGCGCAGGGCATTGTAGCGACGGTAAGCAAAATACGTTTTGAACCCCTGGATTCGCTCGTCGAATCCGCGGCCCGCAAGAAGTATCCTTACATGCTTATCCTTGACCGTATCCAGGACCCGCAAAACTTCGGGGCCATCCTGAGAAGTGCCGCATTCTTTCAGGTTGACGGTGTGATAATCCCGAAGGAGGAACAGGCCCCTCTCAACGAAACCGTCATCAAGGCGTCGGCCGGCGGGGCGTTCCACGTCAAGATTGCGCGCGAAACAAACCTGCACCAGGCGATCAACTATCTGAAACAGAAAGGATACTGGATCGCCACAAGCGCCGGGAAGTCTCCCCTTTCCATAGCCGAGCTCGATTTCAAGATGCCGGTAGCCATTATCATCGGCAACGAGGGGAGCGGAGTGAAGAGGCTGCTGCGCGAGAAGTCCGACATGACATTCTCAATCCCACAGCTCGGTAAGATAGACTCGCTTAACGTATCCGTGGCCACAGGGATTATATGCTACGAAATCGCCCGCCAACGTTCGGGAGTTTCCCTGCCCGGACAACCAGGACCAAAAGGAATACCGGAATGAAACAACTATCGGTGAATATAGACCACGTCGCGACGCTCAGGCAGGCACGCGGAGAGAACGAGCCCGACCCGGTGACTGCGGCGCTTATCGCCGAGCTGGCCGGCGCAGTCGGAATAGTCAGCCACCTTCGCGAAGACAGAAGACACATTCAGGACAACGACGTTTACCTCCTGCGCAAGACACTGAAGACTAAACTGGATCTCGAGATGGCGGCAACGGAGGAAATAATCAATATTGCTCTCGATGTGGTTCCGGACCTGGTCACACTCGTTCCGGAAAAGCGGCAGGAACTGACGACCGAAGGGGGACTGGACGTCGTTTCCCAGTTGACACATTTGACGGAAGTGACATCGAGATTTCACCGGAAGAATATTCTTGTCAGCCTCTTCGTTGCCCCCAACAAGGACCAGATCAAAGCCGCAAAGAGCACCGGCGCCGACTTTGTTGAACTCCACACCGGCGAATACGCGAATGCCCGTGGAAAAGCTGTTGACGAGCAGCTGGAGCGGTTAAAGAAATCCGCGCGTGATGCAGCGAAGCTCGGCCTCAAGATAAACGCGGGACATGGCCTTAATTACCGCAACCTCAAACCTGTCGCTATGATAGAAGAGATCGGGGAGTTTAGCATCGGACACGCGCTCATTGCACATGCCCTGTTTGTCGGCATGGAGAGGGCCGTCAAGGAAATGATCGATATTCTCAAGGAGGCGGAGCATTGACGAGAAGCAAGTCTACCAAAGCCATTCACGGGAGGAAGGACAGCCTCTACAGGGGTGCTAATTTCCCGATATACACAAGCACTACGTTTGCCGTGGAAAAGAGCGATGACTACGATAAGTTTATCGGCGACGAGGAAGAATTTTACATTTACTCACGCTATTCAAATCCGACCGTCAGGAACGCTGAAGAAAAACTTGCCGCCCTGGAAAACGCCGAGGACGCCGTTCTATTCTCGAGCGGGATGGCGGCAATTACGACAGCAATCCTGGCATTCGCTAAAAAGGGAGATACCATCGTTGCTTTCCGTCGGCTATACGGGATGGCGTACAGGTTTCTCAGAGACGTGGTGCCAAATTTCGGGATCGAAGTCCATTTTGTGGACGAAGCCGAATTGTACAAGGCACACATCCAATTCCCTGACGCGAAACTGTATTATTTCGAATCGCCGATAAACCCCACCACCGATTGCATTTCTATCGAGAAGACCGTGAGGTCTGCCAGGAAGGCGGGAGCCCTAACGATCATGGACAATACCTTCGCATCCCCCATCAATCAGAATCCTATCGATTTCGGCGTCGACATTGTAGTGCACAGCGCTACAAAGTACATCGGCGGCCATAGCGACATAATGGCCGGTGCCGTTGTCTCATCGAGGCGGCTCATTAAGCCGGTGCGAGAGACGCTGAAAGCATTCGGCGGCTGCATAAACCCCATGGATGCGTACATGCTCGACAGAAGCCTAAAGACTCTCAAGGTCCGCGTTGAGCAGCAGAATAAGAGTGCCCAGAGAATCGCGGAATTTTTCGAGCGCCAGAAAAAAGTTGTCAGTGTCTATTATCCCGGTATCCCTTCGGTCCGAAGTTACAAAGTGGCAAAGAAGCAGATGCTCGGCTTCGGCGGAATGCTCTGCATCGAACTCCCCGATCTCAAGTCCGCGAAAACATTCTGTGATAGCCTCGAAGTCGGATTGAACGCGACCAGCCTTGGTGGCGTGGAGACTCTGGTCAGCATACCCGTTCTCACAAGCCATATTAAAATGAGTCCCGAAGAACTTAAATCAGCCCACGTCTCCGAAGGTATGGTCAGAATATCCGTCGGGCTTGAAGACCCCGAGGACCTCATGCTTGATTTCAAGAACGCGCTCGCGAAGGTTGGATCATGACTGAGCACATGCCTTCAAACCGCGTGAAAGTCTACAGCACCTTCGTTCAATCGGACGTAATATTTGCAAAGATGATCCTGCAACAGGAACAGATTGAATACTTCACCCAGAACGAGGATGTCGCCGCTGTCTACCCTATACCCGGGATGGGAAATGTCGATTTCTTCGTGGCTGAGAGCGACTTTGAAAGGGCGCGGCTCGCACTGGAACCGCTCATAAAAGGAAATAAGGGGTAAATATCCCCGCACACGCAGGAATTACTTCCTGTTCTTCCGAAGTGCGAGGTGAAGGCGTAGTGCTCTCCCGTAATTCGCCACGTAGATTCCAAAGTTGTCCGCGCCGCCGGCAAACGCCTTCAGAGTGCGATCGGCTGCGTCGTAGTATTCCCTGTTTTCAGTGATTGTGAAAAGACGGTCGAGGAATATAGCCGCGCCGGAATTACCTGAAGGAGTAGGAGCGTCATCGATCGGTTTCTTCTTGCTGGACAGGATCCCTTCCTCTTTACTCTCCGCGGGCCTGTCAAAGAACCCTCCGGCTTCCTTATCCTCAAAATCATCCAGAAGCACCTGACCGATTTTCTCAGCCGCGTCAAGATGGATATCGTTTCGCGTGACATCAAAAAGGTCGAGCAGCGAGATCCCGAAGTAGACTTGATCATCCAGAAGGCCGTTGTAAGTCACGGAAATCCCTGCAAAGGCGTGTGCCACCTTCCCGCGTTCATCCGTCATCTTCGAGAGAATGAAATCCGCCGCCTTCTCGGCCGCTTCCAGATACCTGCGCTCCTTCAGAACGATTGATGCCTCCACAAGCGCGCTAATGGCAAGGCCATTCCTGTCCGCAAGAACGGTCCGGTCAATGAACGGGGACTTTCTATGTGAGCGGGCTTCGAGCATCTTCCGCGTGGCTGACTCGATCAGTTGCGCAACATCTCTCTCCGACTTTCCCGAGATCTTTGCAATCTCAGCGGGAGCCACCGCCACTCGCAGTACGTTCCTGTCGGGAAGCTCATGAGTGTCATCTGGAGATTTGCGAATATCAAAATACTGAGCTATGACGCCGAATTCATCTTCGGTCACTATGTTGCGTGTCTCGTCCTCGGTCCAAGTCCAGTAACTCCCGTCATCTTCAGGGCCGACGTCGGCATCCTCGTGCGCGTGAAAAGGACCCTCTGGCGACCTCATTGTTTCCAGGATCCAGTCAGCAGTGCGCCTCGCGATCTCGGAGTGGAGAACGTTTCCGCTCCATTCGAAGGCCTTTAAGTAGACAGCCAGCATCAGGGAGTTATCGTACAACATTTTCTCGAAATGCGGAACATGCCAGTAGCGGTCGACCGAGTACCTGTGGAATCCGCCGCCGAGTTGGTCGTAAACTCCGCCTTGCGCTATCCTGACCAGAGTGGTTTCGACAACACTTCGCAATCCCGTATCACCGGTCCTTCCCGCCTCTTCTGCGAGCAACTGGAGCGCCGTAGCATTGAAAAACTTCGGCGCGGTTCCGAATCCGCCAAATTCATTGTCCGCTTTGTCCACTGCAAATTTCATGATTTGCCGGACGATCTTCTCGTCAAGCTCTCCGGAGCGGGCCGTCCTGGACTCAAACTCCTTCACATACTGTTCGATCTCCTCGGCGCTCTTGTATACGTCCTCTCTCCGCTTTGAATAGGTATCCGCGATCTCCGGGAGAAGCGATAACAGACCCGGCCTTCCCTGCATATCATTTTTTGGGAAATACGTTCCGCCGTAGAATGCTTTTCCATCAGGAGTGAGAAATCCGGTAAGTGGCCATCCTCCCGCGCCCGTCATTGCGCCGATCGCGGTCTGGTATCTCGCGTCGACATCGGGCATCTGGTCGCGATCTACCTTCACCGGCACGAAACGGCTGTTGATTATCGCAGCTACCTCCGCGTCCGAATAAGACTCATTGTCCATCACATGGCACCAGTGGCACCAAACGGCTCCGATATCGAGGAGGATGGGCCGGTCAAGTTCCTTTGCAAGCCTGAACACATCCTCCGTGAACATTTGCCAGTGAACCGGCTGGTGAGACGCCTCCTGCAGGTATGGGCTCTCGCTCCCGCTTAATATATTTTCGAATTCCATCGATGGCTCTTTCTTGAATTGCTTAAGACAAAATCCTGTGCAACCGCCGACTTCCTTACGCTCTAACGGCGGTCTTCCTTTTGGCATTCCAAAAGATTGCGAGGCCGACGGCAACGAAGGCGAACGATCCACCGAGCGTCTTTGCAAGAAAGACGAATGGATTTCCGCCTGCCTCGGGCGGGAAAAGAGTAAGGACTATCGCGGCCACGGTTGTTATACCACCGACAGCGCTTGCCGTGACCCTGAATGCTGTCGCGGAGCGTCCGACCGAAGCCCTATCGCGGAAGAAGATTCTTACTCCCGCGAGGAAAATGTAGATGTATGGAATGAAATACACTATGATGGTCGCATCGACAAGAACCAGGTAGGCTTCTTCCGTCGTCGCGCCTATGAAGCTCATCAGGAGAAACACGGTGGCAATCATTCCCTGGAACAATAGAGCGACATGAGGAGTCTTCCATTTAGGGTGGACCTTCCCGAATGCCTTCGGTAGATAGTTGTCTATGCCGGTGACAAAGAGGATTCTGGCACTGCCCGCGAGCCAAGCTCCGGCTCCGCCTACACCTGCCAGCGTTATCAAAAAGGCACTGAGATTTGAGAGGTATCCCAATCCTGTCTTCACCTCCAGCACGTGTATCGATTGCACCAAACCCGTAACGAGATTCACGTCTTTCGGCGCCAACCCGACAAGAAGCGAGACAGTCCCTACGAGATACACTACCACGATAGCAATCCCGGAAACGTAAGTTGCCTTTTGTATCGTCTTTCCGGCGTCGACTATTTCCCCCGACATAACAGCTGCAAGCTCAAGCCCGGCCAGCGCGAAACACATGCTCGACCAGAATGATATAGTCCCGTAGTCGAACTTCGTCGGGAGGATATTGAGGAGCGTGAAATGGGTCTCCGATTTACCGAGATGCGCGATGACTCCCGCGAGGACAGCAATTATCAGAATCGGCCCAAAGGTCCCGATCGCGCCGATATTCTGAACCCACTTGCCGATCCGGACGCCAACGACATTAAAACCGATGGCGACCCAGAGTATGACCAGGCTTACTATCGCGATGAACATCTTGTCCGATGCCAGTCCGGACGTGCCCGGGAAAATGAAAGCCGCGATCGCCGCAACGGAGATCAGGAGTGATGGATAGTAGACAAGGTTATTCGCCCAGTAGCACCAGCCCGCGATGAATCCGTGAAAATCGCCGAACTCAACCTTTGCCCATTCATACACGCCGCCTTCGACAGGGTGCTTTTTGTTGAGGTAGATGACTGCCACTGCCTGCGGAAGAAAAAAGAGAACTAGCGCGAGCAACCACAGAGATATTGAACTGGGGCCCGTCGAAGCAGCTATGGAAATCCAACGTATGCCGACGATGGCGACCACGTTGAAAAGGATGATGTCTCTGACTTTAAGCGCACGCAGGAGTTCGGTCATCTGGCGGATCTTCCATTCTTGTCCGGTGAAGGGTGGCGGAATGAGACGAGGTGAGTTCCCTGTCCTTTAGTCACTGAATTGCATCTCGTACAGTTTCTTGTATATGCCTCCCCGCTGTCGGAGAAGCTCCTGATGTTTTCCGCGCTGAACTATCTCGCCGTCGCTGACGACCAGTATCCTGTCCGCATTCTTGATTGTCGAGAGCCTGTGGGCAATGACTATGGATGTCCTGTTCTGCATCAACCTTTCAATTGCCTCCTGCACCAGCATCTCGGATTCGGAATCGAGCGCGGACGTTGCCTCGTCGAAAATCATGATCGGCGGGTTCTTCAGGAGCGCCCTGGCTATGGAGATGCGCTGCCTCTGCCCTCCGGAGAGTTTCGTCCCGCGCTCACCGATAATCGTCTCATACCCCTGAGGAAGCTGCATGATGAATTCGTGCGCGTTACCTGCTTTCGCCGCTTCGATTATTTTTTCAGTCGGGAAGTCGGAAAGTCCGTACGCGATATTATTTCTCACGCTATCGTTGAACAGAATGGTCTCCTGCGACACAATGCCGATCAACGCGCGCAAGCTCTTCGTCGTGACAGTCCGCAGGTCAATCCCGTCGATGGATATCGCTCCCTCAGTAGGGTCGTAGAACCTGGGGATCAGATCGATGAGCGTGGACTTGCCTCCCCCCGAAGGGCCGACGATGGCAAGAATCTCGCCCTTTCGAGCCGAAAATGCGATGTCCTTCAGTACGTATCCCCCGTTGGCGAGCTTCATCTCGCCTATCCGTGACTGAGGGTAACTGAACCAGACGTTTTCGAACTTTATTTCCCGTTCGAAGCCTCTCAACTCGGCAGCGTCGACAGGTTCAGGAAGCTTCCCTTTCTCATCAAGGACATCGAAGATCCTTTTGCCGGCAGCCGCAGACTCCTGAATCCTGTTGCTGACAGTCGTCAACTCTTTTGCGGGGGGCATTATCTGGAAGATGGCAAAGAGGAATCCCATGAATGCGCTCGGCGACAGCGCCCCGGATTGCAGCACCTGCATACCGCCGTAGTAAATGATTACCCCGCCGGCCAGGACCGAGAGAAACTCTGTAATGGGAGAAGCTAAGTTTCGAATCTGCGTAATTTTAAGGAGTGATCTGAAGTAGCTTCTGGTATGGTCCTCGAACCGTCCGATCTCGAAGTCTTCCATTCCGAAGGCACGTACAATCTTCATCCCGCTGATACTCTCCTGGAGTACCGATGTTATGTCCGCCATTCTCCGCTGAGAGATGTCGCTCTCTTTGTAAAGCCTCATCCCGATCCGGCTGATGATTATAAGCGCGAACGGCGTCACGAGGAACGCTATGAGAGTCAGCTTCCAGCTAATCGAAATCGCGATTACCAGAAAAACGACGATCATCAGGGGGTCGCGAACCAGGGTTACAAAGCTTGCCGATATACCGCTGTTTATAACATTCACGTCGTTCGTTATTCTGGAGATCAGCGCCCCGGTTCTCTCATTAGTGAAGTAACCGATGGATAATTCCTGAAGTTTTCTGTAGAGGTCGTTCCGGATGTCGCGCATCAGACCCTGCTCGACGAAGGCCATCAAGTAAGCCTGCACGTAGCCGAACACGTTCTTGAGAAAGAATGACGCGACGATTATGAAGCAAATTCTGAACAACGCCTCCGACTTCGTGCCTCCGAAGACAAAGCTATTAAAAAAGTTTTCGGCCCCTGCTTTAAGGTTTTCCAGGAAGCCTGAGGAGGCGGTTACGGTCAGCGGCTGCGGGGTCCCCTGGTTGAAGAGAGTGTCGAGGAGCGGGATTGTAAGATAGATGGACGCACCGGAGAACAAGGAGAAAAACACAGTCGAGATAATAGATCCCGTTAGAAATCGTTTGTACGGTTTCACATATCGCAGGAGCCGGAGGTATATCTTGAAGGAGTTATCTTTTTGTTCGGGCATTCTGCATTTCCCAGATTTTCATGTAGACCTGCGTTTTCGTTATGGCGTGAATTATCGATACCATCAGTCCGTGGACTCCGTCAGTGAACCCGCGGCGTATGATGAAATGCTGAAAGAACGCCCACAATGGCTTAAAGAAAAGCTTCGCGCCCGTTACACGGATCCTCTCCGCTTTTTCCGACGCCTCAAGTGTCGAATACTCGTTTACCTTTGCAAGGGTTCCCGCGATTGTCGTGTGAGTATAGTGAATGAGTTCGCCCTCGAGGTATTCTCTTCTTCCGTCGACCGAGAATCCTTCGTGCACCTGTCTTGGGGTCAAGGTAGTTTTGGATTTCCTGAACAACCGGAGCTGGTAGTCGGGCGACCAGCCGCAGCTTTTTATGACCTTTCCGAGGAAATAGTTCCTTCGCGGAATATAAAATCCGTCGGCTTTCGAAAAGTCCAGGCTCTTCATCTCCTCAAGAAGTTCAGGAGACACACGCTCGTCTGCGTCGAGGCTCAGCACCCACTCATTGACGGCTTTCGCCATCGAGTAATTCTTCTGCGACGCGTAACCTTCCCACTTTCGCACGAAAACCTTGTCCGTATAACGCTTCGATATCTCGACGGTTCTGTCCGTGCTTTCCGAATCGACGACTATTATTTCGTCAGCCCAGCGGACACTCTCCAGACAATCGGCAATATTCTTCTCCTCGTTACCGGCGATGATGACCGCGGAGATTTTTTCCATCACCTGACGACGAAGTTTATTATTTTATTGGGAACGACAATTGCCTTGACGATCTGTTTCCCCTCCAAATGCCTTTTCACGTTTTCGTCGTTCAGCGCACTCGACTTTACCGCGTCGTCGGTTGAGTTGACAGGGACTGTCAGCTTCGCGCGCACCTTCCCGTTTACCTGAACAACCAGTGTGACGCTCTCTTCAGCTATCGCCGCCGGATCATACTTCACCCATTTCGCCGTTGTGAAGATGGAGGGCTCTCCCCCGAGCATCTCATTGAGCTCTTCCGAGAGGTGCGGAGCAAACGGAGCAAGGATAACGTTAAACTCGTGCAGGACAAAGCTCTGGAGCTCAGGGGTGACACCTCTCCCGTTCTCTCCGAGCACCTGCGTGTAGCTGTTCATGAATTCCATCTGCGCGGCGATGGCCGTGTTGAACTTGAACTGTTCGATATCCTCGGTCACCTTCTTCTTAAGCTGATTCAGCTTCCTGTACACCCCACGGTCGTTCTCGCTGAGTTCATCCATCCGGAAGTTCGAATCGACCGACTTCGGAAGAGCCTTGCCGGTTTCAAAAAGGTCGACCACTTTGTTGAGGAATCTAAATACGCCGGTGATCCCACGGTCGCTCCAGTCGCCACCTTCGTCGTATGGCCCCATGAACATCAGGAACATCCTGAAAGTGTCGGCACCATAATCTGTCAAGAATCCTTCCGGATTAACCACATTCCCGCGCGATTTCGACATCTTCGCGCCCTGGTTGGTGATTGTCCCCTGATGGACCAGGCTCTGGAAAGGCTCGTCGAAACTCAGCCAACCGGCATCTTTCAGCGCCTTAATGACGAACCTGGCGTACAGGAGGTGCATCGTGGCGTGCTCAGCACCACCGACATACTTGTCCACGGGAAGCCATCTGGAAACAAGTGCCTTGTCGAAGGCAGCTGTGTCAAGGTGCGGTGATAGATACCGCAGGAAATACCAGGACGAGTCGACAAAGGTGTCCATCGTATCGACATCGCGTTTTGCAGGTTTGCCGCATTTCGGGCAAGTCGTGTTGACGAACTTGTCGTTCCTTGCAAGCGGCGATTCTCCCGTTGGTCTAAACTCAACATCGTAAGGAAGCAGGACCGGAAGATCCTTTTCGGGAACGGGAAGTTCGCCGCAGGAATCGCAATAGACAATCGGTATGGGTGCCCCCCAAAATCTTTGACGCGATAGCAGCCAATCGCGAATCCTGTAGTTTACTTTCCTCAATCCGGTGCCGGCCCTCTGGAGTTCATCGGCTATCCCATCCCAAACCTTCGGGCTATCGAGGCCTGAGAAGCGGCCGCTGTTTACCGCAAGACCTTCGTCGACAAAAGCGGCGGTAAGGGGCACCGTCAACTTCCCGTGAGCAGGATCTCCGTCTCTCGGCTGCACCACGATTCTTATCGGGAGTTTATATTTCATTGCGAACTCGAAATCGCGTTCGTCATGTGCGGGCACAGCCATCACGGCACCGGTGCCGTAGGTGGAGAGGACGTAATCCGCGATCCAGATGGGAATCTTCTCGCCGTTTATCGGATTGACCGCGAACGCTCCCGTCGGCACACCGGTCTTCTCTTTTGTCGTCGAGGTCCGCTCGATCTCGTTTTCGTGCGCGACGAACTCGACATATTCATCGACTTTCTTCCGGAACTCCGTCGTTGTGACTTTCTGGACCAGCTGATGCTCAGGGGCCAGGACCACATACGTAGCTCCGAACAGAGTGTCGGGTCTCGTCGTAAAAACGTCAATTTTAAATTCCGAATTCTCAATTTTGAATTCTATCTGTACGCCTTCGCTCCTGCCGATCCAGTTCCGCTGCATGAGCTTGGTCCGCTCCGGCCAGTCAATCCTGTCCAGCCCTTCGAGAAGCCTGTCGGCATAGGCGGTTATCTTGAAGAACCACTGCGTCATCGCTTTACGGATGACGGGTGTGCCGCAGCGCTCACACGTCCCGTCGACAACATGTTCGTTCGCGAGAACCGTCTGGTCCTTCGGGCACCAGTTCACCGGCGCGTTTGTCCGGTATGCCAATCCCATC
>JAJYOS010000122.1 GCA_021796055.1 Bacteroidota bacterium | reverse complement strand
CGCGCTTGTCCAGACAGGACCGGGGAAATCAAAGCAAGAGGCTTTGCTCGAAGCACATCGGGATTATATCGACGTTCAGTTTCTCATCGGCGGGAGCGAACTAACCGGATGGAAGTCGAGAGACAATGGTTCTGGCTCTTGATTCCGCCATGAAATGGGAAGGACTTAGTTTCGCGGATTCCATTTGAAGCCCAGACTTTATTACTGAATCAATCAACCCGGAGATAGTACAATGTTTCTCGTGAAGAAGCTAATTGTGATTTGTTCAATTGTATTAATTGTAAGCGCCCTGAGTCTTGGGAACGCGTTTGCTCAGGAGCCTCAGATCGGGGCGCAGAATGGCCTGACATGGAACGGCCTCAACATCGGGTCGCACGCCGAGACCGTGACGCGAAAGACATTTTATGTTGACGGTCTCTATAATATGAGCGTGTTTTGGGCTCAGCACGCTGACCTTAGCGAGAACTCAGTAAATTACAACGACGCATTCATCGGATTGAACGTCGGCCAGATTCGCGACGGGCTCGACTCGTTTTACGTGGACACGCGAAATTTGTACGTGCCGATCATCGACGCGATCCTGATCGTCAGGCTTCAAAATGCAGGCATAAGACCGTCCAAAGTGAATCAGGTTATTAAGGAATTTCGAACGGCGACGATAAACGGAATCGACCCGGAACAGGAAAATGAGATCTGGAAGTCGGCGCTTCCATTACTTGAGTGAAAGGGAGGGAAGACCAATGGCTGAAGGAGAAATTGAAATTCTGAAGAAGACACTTTTGAAGACCTGTCGTAGATTGGCGGAGCACGATTTCGTCGCGGCGACCGACGGCAACGTCAGCATCAGGCTAGCTGACGGAAGGATACTCGTCACTCCGAGCGCGAGGAACAAGGCGGATGTCGAGCTCGAGGAGCTGATCATAGTCGGTATGGATGGGAGCGTGCTCGAAGGGATAGGGAGGCCTTCAACCGAATTCGCGATGCACAGTTTCATTTACGGCGTGCGGCAGGACGTGAAGGCGGTCGTCCACGCTCATCCGCCGTTTGCGACCTCGTTCGCGGCGGCAAGGATACCTCTCGCGAATCTAGTCTTTCCCGAAGTGATCGTGACTCTTGGCAAGATCCCGCTCGCCGAATACGCGACACCATCGACGCCGGAGGTTGCGGCTTCCATAGAGCCTCTAGTCAAGGAGTACGACGCTATTATGCTTGCCAATCACGGCGTGGTTACGTGCGGCAGCTCCCTGGATGACGCGTACAACAAGATGGAGAAAGTCGAGCACACGGCCAAAATAGCCTTTCTCGTGAACCAGCTCGGCGGGCCGAAGGAGCTGACACGTCAGCAGATTGAGCGGCTCGCTTCCGTCAGCGAGAGAAGTTACGGGAAAAGAATCGACATCGACCGGCTTTTCGGATGACCGTAGAAGACGGTCCAGTGGAGTTGAAAGGCCGCCCGGCTCGTGGCGGCCTTTGTTTTCTATAAGCTGTTCTGCTCTGTCGGATTAATAATGCGAGTTACGCTGTTCATCAACATTTAATAAGGATCTAATCTATAATGAACCGCGCATCCTTGAATCGATCCTTTTTCCTCCTCTACGATTGATATTTTATCCACGATAGCATAAACTGAAACAAAGTCAGTTCGGACTAAAAACATATGAAGAAACAATTTACCCCGCCGCGAGACATCGCTATCGGAATCCTGGGTAATCCATCAAGGTTATCCACTTGCGAAACCGCGTTCGAGCTCATAAAGATTCTCGATGAAAGGAAGATTCGGTATAGAGTGCAGGATGATATCGCGAGGCAGATGAAGGTGAAATGCGGTTACGATGCCGGCGAAAAATCTTGCTCGCGAGCCGAGGTGCCGGCGAAGGCGGATGTCGTCGTCTCTTTGGGTGGAGATGGGACGATACTTCAGACGGCCGCCACCATAGGAGCCACCGGGAAACCTATACTTGGCGTGAACCTGGGAAAGCTTGGGTTCCTTGCCGAGCTTAACCTGGATGAACTGCGGAACAGTATTGAGGAGCTGTTCGACGGGAAATTCAATTTAGAAGAACGCACGGTGCTCGAGGCGAGTTTCGTCGAGAACGGCAGGGCGGTCAAAATATATGGCCTCAATGACATCGTGATAGACAAGGCCGGTTCCTCGCGCATGATAGACCTCGAAGCTTACGTCGACTCGGAATATCTCCTCACATACAGGGGAGATGGAATAGTCCTGAGCACTCCGACCGGATCGACTGGATACTGTCTTTCAACCGGCGGACCGATAGTCTCGCCGGAGAGCAGCGTGATTGCGATCAGCCCTATTTGCCCTCACACGCTATCAGCACGTCCGGTCATTGTCCCGGACACGTGCCGCGTCAGGATTGTCGCTCATTCCACTTCCAAGCATGTCGCGATAGTCGCCGACGGCCAGGCTTCGAGATTTCTTCCGCAGCCGGTTGAGTTCAACGTCTCTATGGCGCCGCACAAGATAGTCCTTCTCAGGAAAAGCAAGAACGGATTCTTCAACCTGCTTAGGACAAAACTCATGTGGGGACTCGACATCAGGTCCACGGATGTTTATATAGGAGGGGATGAAAAATGAAATTGTTTGTGTCGTTAGCAATCTTCGCGGCATTCGTCCAGTGCGTATCCGCGCAAACCACGACGCGTGACTCGTTGACTCATCAGAATATTCTCATCGGCCCGGTAAACAGGGCTGTGATAGACAGCACGACATGGTACCAGAGCAACAGCCAGCTTTACACACCGACGCCCGAGGTGATCAGAAGCATCGATTCTCTTTCGGCGGGCGATTCGGTGCTGGTAGTGTTCGGATCATGGTGTCCCGACAGCCATATCTGGGTGCCGATCTTTTTGAATATCGCGGACAGTACAAGACTCGCGAAGAATATAAAATTCCTGGCGGTCCCGCCATCGTCGGAGGGGCAGCGGAAGCTAACGCCGGGGCTTAACATCGAGAAGGTGCCAACTTTCATTTTCTATCACAACGGTAAAGAATTGGGAAGAATTGTAGAAACGCCACACGGGGATTTCGGAGAAGATATCATCAACGTCCTGGAAAGCGGCAAGTAGTCCCTGCGGATGCGTTCATATATTCAGAGAGTCTTTTATAATTCAGTTGAACTTATTGCATCAATATGCCTTCACAAGAAAAAGTTTGGACAGTAATAGATTTAATAAAATGGGGCACCGGGTATCTAACCGATAAAGGATTCGACGAGGCGAGGCTCACCGTGGAACTCCTTCTTTCGGAAACGCTCGGCCTGAAGAGATTTGACCTCTACGTCAAGCACGATCAGCCTCTGAAGCGAGGTGAGCTCGATAAATTTAAAGTGCTCCTGAAACGGCGCCTCTCGCACGAACCCGTTCAGTATATAATTGGGAAGACGAATTTCTATTCCATCGACCTGAAGGTCGACAGGCGCGCGCTCATCCCTCGCCCCGAAACCGAGATCCTTGCCGAGACTATCATCGACCACTGCAGGACATACCTCTCGCAGCGGGAGCATGTCAGGATCCTTGATGTCGGAACCGGATCTGGTTGTTTGGCGATCGCGGTCGCTAAATTCGTAAAGAATTCATCGCTGACGGCTATTGACCGAAGTGATGTCGCGTTGGAGCTCGCGAAAGAAAATGCCGCTTCTACGGGAACGTCAGAGAAGATCGAGTTTGTCCGTTCCGACTTTCTGGCGCTGGAGGAAAACGGATTCAAAGAGAGCTTCGACATTTTGATTTCAAATCCTCCTTATGTCCCTGAAAAAGAACTGGCGACCTTGTCTGAAGATGTCAGAGAATTCGAGCCGGTCGATGCGCTCAGCGATGGCAGCGACGGGCTGACGTTCTTCAGAAAGATATCTGAAATGGCGCCGGTGCTTCTCCGAGACGGAGGGTGGGTGTTTGTGGAAACAGGTTTCGACCAGGCGCAGAAGGTGAGCGCGTTGTTCGCGGATCAGGGTGGGACCGAGCTCCTTGTAAAGAAGGATTTATCGAACATCGAGAGAGTCGTGAGATCGCGGTTCTTCTCGAAGGGATCAGCCTGAGAAATGAAGGTCGTCGTCCAGCGTGTCAAGCGAAGTTCCGTCACGGTCGCCGGCGACCTTAGAAGCAGCATCGGCAAGGGACTGCTCATATTGCTGGGAGTTCACGCGGAAGACGCCGAGCGGGACGCTGAGTTTCTTGCGGACAAATGCGCTGGTCTCAGGATCTTTGACGACGGTGAAGGCAAAATGAATCTGTCTGTCAAAGATGTAAGCGGATCTGTCCTCGTTGTTTCCCAATTCACATTATATGGGGACGCCAGGAAGGGGAATCGTCCGAACTTCATGGACGCGGCCAAGCCGGAGCTGGCCGAAAGACTCTACGCGCTTTTCGTGGAGAGGCTTGAATCAAATATCGGCAAGGGAAGAGTCTCTACGGGGATTTTTCGCGAGATGATGGATGTTGAGCTCGTTAACTATGGTCCAGTGACAATAATAATTGATACGAGGCAAAAGCATGATTAATCTGATGCTGCTACTCGGTTTTATTTATCCGATGGGGATTGCCGGTACCGGTTACTTCGGACAGCCTCCACTGCGCGTCATGTCCGCCGCAAATGCCACGGTTTACTCCCCCACCAACGTCGATACATCGATCGCGAACGGATATCTCTGGGAATTCGAGCGTCTTTATTCGCACTATGATTCCTTACTTGCAGTGGGGCATGGAAATAGGCTTAGGATTAGGTTGTGTCACGACAAGTATGATTTCGCGCAGCTTACCGGCGTCAATTCCATCTTCTCGCCGTTCTGGAAGGATGGAACATTGTATGTCATAGCGCTTGATGACATCAATACTCCAGGTTATTTGACAAAGCTTGCCACGGGCGCTATTCTCGGATTGCTCGATAGCGTCCGTCGTAACGGAGCGCCTGCCTGGCTTGTCTACTCCACGGCAGTTTATGAAAGCGGCGAGTACGAAGGACTCACTCCGCCCCCGTTCGAGAACGTCAGGTACTTCTCCGACCTCGAGGAAAAAATACAGTCCGCGGTTTCCGCCACCAACCTTTCCGACTTACTATTTTACCTGGGGAACACGGGAAAGTTTTTCGACATGAAGTTAGGCGTCGGTTCGCTTTCCAGGCTCCTTCACGAATTTAGCCATCCCATAGGTTTAAGCAATGCGGTGGCAGCGGCGTTTCACATCGGAGTACCCGAACTGGAAAGAGAGTGGCGGAGCTATATCTCAAATCTCGTCACGAACTGACGGCTTGATGGATTCCATCCCCGCATGACAGCCAAGCCTCATTTCCTGTTCCTCTTTCTCGACGGCGTCGGCATCGGTGAGGAGGATCCCGCGGTAAATCCGTTCTTCTCAACCACGATGGAACATTTCGCGAATTTATTCGGCGGCATTCCATCAAAGGTAAAACCGGTGCTTCGGAACGGCGGCGCCTTTGTCGAGCCGAGCGATGCTTTGATGGGCGTCGAAGGCCTTCCGCAAAGCGGCACCGGACAGACAGCGCTTTTCACGGGAGTCAATGCTGCCCGGGTAATCGGAATGCACTTCGGGCCTTACCCTCATTCGCAGATAAGGCCGATACTCCAGGAGAAAAACATCTTCAGAGTTTTGAAGGATCTTGGTGCGGAGGTCTTCTTCGCCAACGCGTTCCCCAGACAGTTCTTCCAGTACATCGAATCCGGCCACAGGAGGCTGAGCGCCACTACGATGTCATGCACTATGAGCGGTGTGCCGTTATGCGATGCGGATTCTCTCCGAAGCGGAAAGGGATTATCGGCAGATATCACATCCGAAAGATGGCGGACTGAATTGGGTTATTCCGATATTTCCCCTGTCACTCCGTTCGACGCTGGGCGAAGACTGGCTCGCATATCCCGCGAACATGACTTTACCATGTTCGAACATTTTCTTACCGACAAAGCCGGACACGCGATGGATCAAAAAATGGCGGAAAGCGTCCTGAAAAACCTTGATGAGCTGATCGGCGGAATCGCCGACGGCGGCTTGGACGATCTGACCCTACTGATCTCCAGCGACCACGGCAACCTCGAGGATATTTCAATCAAGACCCACACTTTGAATCCTTCACTCACAGCCGTCGCGGGAGAATTCGCGGAATTCTTCAGCGGTAGGGTCGGTTCCATTTGTGAGATTACCCCCGGAATCACTCAACTCTTCAAGGAACGCTTCGTTCGCTCCTGACAGCACTCAGGGAAATCAATTGAGTATGGTTGTCAAAGCTCGGCAGGGTCTAGGCATGCATTGGGATTGAAGGGCGACGCAGATTCATCGCTTACGACGGCAATGAGACCGACGCGGCAACATCATCAAGTTCATAATCCAGGATCGAGAATGGCTCCCGAAGGTCCTTCAAGATATCGGTGTTACTCCCAGACCGGGATCGTCATTCAGCACGATATGTCCACTTTTGTTTTGTGCTCCTCTAAAAGGATCGTTCGAGATCAAAACGTTTCCATCAAGATCGTTCCAGTCTACGAGAGGAGAAAGCTGGGCCGCAGCGGTTATCCCCACCGACGTTTCAATCATGCAGCCTAACATAATCTTCATCCTGTTCACTCGCGCAGCGTAGATCATCTTACGAGCCTTGAGGAGTCCACCGTTCTTCTGTACCTTGATGTTTATTCCGTCGTAAGCGGTGGCGAGCTCGGGTATTGCATACATCGAACTTACCGCCTCATCCGCGATTATCGGCATCTTCACGCGTTCGCGAAGCCACCGCACGTCGTCGATCTGCGCAGCTGGCATCGGCTGCTCGATGAATTCCACGTTCTGCGTAGAAAGCCAGTTAATGCGTTCCAGCGCTTCTTCCTTTGATTTCCAACCCTCATTGGCGTCGACTCGCAGCGGCTTGTCAGTGACGCTTCGAACTGCCTTGATAATCTCCTCATCGTTTGGGAGGCCGACTTTAATTTTCAAGACTGGGTATTCAACGGCTTCCCGCGTCTTCTTAACTATTATTTCCGGCGAATCGATGCCGATTGTAAATGTAGTTATGGGCGCCTTTTCCTTCTCTCCGCCGAAATATCTGTAAAGCGGCATCCCCGTCCTTTTTCCTACCCAGTCATGTATCGCTATGTCGATAGCGGCTTTGGCGCTCGCGTTGTGATCTGAGATTGAATCGAGATAATCATTTATGCGCTCGATCTTAAACGGGTCAGACAGTTTCTCGAGGTCGATCAGGGAAAAAAACTTCTCCACTGTCTCGGGGGTTTCGTTGTAACGCGCGTTAGGAGACGCCTCACCGTAGGCGGTGATGCCGTCTTTTTCAAGCTCAAGGAGCACGACAGGCACGATATCTCTCGAGCTTCTTGAGATTGTGAAAGTGTGTTTCAGTTTGAGATCGTAACGGCGGTAATCGAGTTTCATTCTTGCTCTTTTTCTCCTTTGTCGTTTGAATCACATAGGCCCATCACTGCTCGCGGTTTTGATTCCGAGGCAAGCTGTGCGCCCGTGTCTGTGAATTCGCCGATCGGTAACTTTCGTCACCGGACGACCCTATTTCAATGTTATGGAAGTATTCTTCTTGCCATGACGAATCTGTGCAGCTCGAAGGCGTCAAAAGCTGTGTCGCCCTTCAACAGGCTGCTGATCTGCACGCGATTTGCCGATTGTATGAAGTAACCGCCGCCAAGATATATCGCGACATGGACAATCTTTGCAGGCTTTCCGTTCTCGGCTTTGGTGCCGAAAAAGAGGAGGTCGCCTTTCTTGAGGTTCTCGAAGTTCGGACCAGGATCGACTCTCTTGCCGACATGGACTTGCTGGCTCGCGTCGCGTGGCAGGCGAATGTCGTTCATCCGGAAGACTGTCCTGGTCAGACCCGAGCAGTCGACTCCCTTTGTGCTCGTGCCGCCCCAAACATAGGGGAAGCCGACCATTTTCAGCGCCACCTTTTCGATTCCATCGGCCGTCGGTTTGTGCTCGGCAATGTATTTGTCAAAGTACTCGACGTCGCCAGCCGGAATGAAGCCAAGCCTTCCGTCGGGGAATCTGACTTCGTAGGTCGAGCCGCTCCTTCCGACAGGCAAAAGTAAATCTGCCATTACAGCGTCCGACATTGTCGCGGCTCCGTTTCCTGGTTTGCTTCGAAGAGTTGAGAAGAGGGAGGTGACTATCAATTTACGCTCGGAATTGTATGCAGCGAGGCTGGCAGAATCGATACGGGTTATGATACCCGGCTGCGCCCAGCCGAGATAATCGTCATCCGATTGCACGAAAAGCCACCCGTGATGTTCCTTCAGAACTTTCACTGTATGCCCGAGCAGAAGCTGGCAGACCATTTCGGACTGGTACTTGGGCGCGTGATATATGTTCCCGACGCTCACGTCGACAATCCCGTAGATCTTGTCGCCGAGTTTCGCCTCGGGGAGAGTCACAACGGAGTCGATGATATGTCCTCCGGCCACCAGGGCCGCTTTCGACAGCAGGAGCGTTTTCGCCTCGGGTTCATTTGTCTCCCCGCGGAGTACAATTGAACCGTCAGTTTGCCCCGCGGTTATTTCGAAGACCGCCGTCCTGGGATCGGGGGCGAATTTAACTCGGAGTGAATCGATTGTATCGTTGATCTTTGCTACGCGCATTGCCGTGTTACTGCAGCCGGCGACAACAATGGAGAAAAACGCCAACAGTAATAGCCTTTTCATTATCTTCACCTCATTTATGATAATTTAATTATTCAAGACGCGAAACAATTCGCGAACATCGTACGCTTTGCAGCGATTATAAAATCTTCGTGACGGTCACGCCTCACTTAACTGATTGACTTTCGATTATGATTCAAGCCTAAGCCGATGCAGTTTCAGGACGCCTGTTCCACTTCATGTAGAATATTACTCCGATAATCATCCAAACGATCCCCACTCCGATTGCTTCCCAGCCTGAGCTTAGGAATATGAAAGAGAACCCGATGAAGGCGATAATTGATGGGATCGGGTAAAGCCACATCTTGAATGGCCTCTTCCGTGTCGGTTCGTTTTTCCTGAGAAGAGTCAAACCGACAATTTGCCCGAGGAATTGAATCAGTATCCGGCTTGACAGTGAGGCGGCTATTATGAAATCGAGATTAAACAGGCTCGCGATGCAAGTCATGATCCCGATCGTGAGGAGAGAGAAGTGAGGAAAGTGCTTTTTGGGATGTATCTCTCCGAGCCACTTGAAGAAGAAACCGTCTCGCGCCGCCGCGAACGGGAGCCTGGAGTAGCTCATCATGAGTGAATAAGTGGAGCCATAAGCTGTGATGATGACAAGTATCGTAAGGATTATTGCCCAGTGCCGCCCAAGAGTCTGACTGAACATATCGGAGGCGACGTGAGTGGATTTCGCGATTTCCTGCCACGGCATCGTGGAGAGAATAGAGATATTCATTATCGCGTAGATTAGAGTCACGCCGATTACGGACAGTATAATCGCGCGTGGAAAGACGTATTCGGGCCGCTTAACTTCTTCCTCCAGGTAGCAGATATTGTAATATCCCATCAGGTCATACATCGCGATCAGGGTGGCGGATCCGAGTCCGGAAACAAATCCCCACGAGAAGCTGAACCAGCCGTGCGTGAAGGTAAAGGCGTCTCGCACATGGAAGTGTGTCAGACCCACGAATATCGTGATGGCTACCGTAACAAGCATGACAATCCAGAGGAAGACAGTCACTGCGCCGACGAACTTTACGCGGTTGTAATGAAGAATGATCGTTAAGACTCCAACGGAGAAGGCGAGTATTCTGATGTTAGTCTCGTTGAGCCACGGCCAGATGAATGACGCGTACTGGACCATGCCTACAAACCCTGAAGCGATCTCGAGCGGGCCGCTTAGTAGGAACGTCCATATGAAGAGGAACGCTGCGAGCTTTCCAAAATATCTCTTGTAAGCTTCCCGGAGATAGACGTACGATCCGCCTTCTCCTGGAAGCGAGGTGCTGAGCTCCGCCCACACCTGTCCGTCGGATATCGCAATTATCGCGCCTACCGCCCAGCCTATCATGGCCTGCGGCCCTCCCATGGCGCTGATGATGAGCGGGATAGTGATGAACGGCCCGATACCAACCATCGTGGCCATGTTGCTGGCCGTGGCGTGGATCAGTCCGAGACTGCGTTCTAGATGTGAGTTTTTATTTTCCATATGGCATTATGTTCCATCCTGAAAGTTCGAGCCGCGGCAATTGACCGCGCAGGTCCGCCGTGTGGAAATATCCCCGCACGGTTCGTGTCTCGCCGGGTTGAAGACTAATGTAATTGTCGTCCCAGAAAATCGGAAGGACTGAATTAGCCGTGCTTCCTTTTCGTACGGATAGATATACCATGAAGGCGAGATGATCGGTCGGGTTATGGAGCCGAACCGTCACGTCGTATAGGTCTCCCTTCTTCTCGAAAGTCTGATTTTGCTGAAGCTTTACCTGAGGAAGGTCGTTAAGCTCCTTGAGATTCGCGTAGGAGCTAGCCGTAACGTAGTAGGTGGATTTTTTCTCTATCAATGAATCCGGTTTCGTCGATAGTGCATACAGATTGTCGTTCAGGAGCTTTGTCCCTTTGTATAGCCGGAGGTCTACAAAGTATGTCGGTGTCAGCGATTTGATGCGGGGTAGCGCCGTTACCATTTCGGAAGTATTGGCGGCAGAATTCATTGTCTTTTGCAGCCGGAACATGTCTTTCATGTCGAAATTCAGGACGCGAGCACTTACCGTAATTCCCTCGCTCGCCCGGAGTGTCGAGTTCACGACATAAATTCCGCGCGTAGCGTAATCGTAAACCACATGTATTGGCTTGCAGGCTTCCTGCGCGCCGTAGAAAGCGCCTGTCGGATCTAGGTAGTAATCGAACAGCTGCCACCACATCTTCGGCCATGCGGAGTTGTACATCCACTGAACGACTCCGGTCGACGTGAATTTCTCAGCGCCGAAGGCTTCGAACATCGCGCGCATCCCCTCGTAGTTAATGAACTGGGCCTTTCTCTCATAGTCTGAAAGCGTCTTCGGAGTGCCGAGCCGGCCATCGATCGCGGCATTATATCGCTTGAGATTTCTGAAAATTCCCCGCGAACAATGAAAATACCATTGCGTGTTTATGGGC
>JAJYOS010000121.1 GCA_021796055.1 Bacteroidota bacterium | reverse complement strand
TGAACTGCGACCCGTTCGATTGCCACGGAAACATATCGGTTATCTTCGGCCATTTGGAAAAAGCACCTTTAGATTCCGGCCTGAAAGGAGCCTGCCACTCGTCAGGTACGACCTCCCATTTCAGACTTGCAAACCCTTTGACGGCGGAAAGTTTCTCCAGTTTCTCGTCGCGCGTCCCTTCAATTCTGGTATAACGAACCACGGCGGGTTTGTCCGAATCTTTCTTCTTCTTCCGCCAAGCAACGAAAATCGCAACCGGCGTCTCGATGGAGAAGACGTTTTCGCTCTGCCTTGTCCCGCGGTTTTCGCCTCCAAGGTCTATTATGTCAATGTGGTCGCATATCTTTCGCATATGTTCACGAACGCCGGCGAAAGCGTCGCCATCGAGATAACTGGAAGCTGTTATGAAAGAGACAATGCCGGGACCGACGGCGGTCTTGTGTTCGAACACTTTCCAGAGCGCCCAGCGGATGAAGTAGACATAGTGATTATAGATGTTCTTGAGATGGACTCCGTACCCGGCATCGCGCGCGGGCTTCAGGAAATTTTCCAGGATCGGTGTCTCCCCTTCGTCTCCATATCGCACCCAGGCACCTGTTGTCTCCTTGTTGTTCTCGTCGCTCGATTCATGCCTGCCATAAGGAGGATTGCCGAGACAGACGAGGACGCGTTTGGACTCTTTTATCTCCAATGCGTTCTTGTGCTCCTCGGCTATCGGCTTGTGAAAGAGTGCAGGAGCAGGTGGGACGGTGTGAGGTGACTCAAGCGTGTTAGTGAGATAGATTTGCGGTCCTCTCCCCGCAAGCCTGACTTCGTGCTTGGCAAACTCCTGGGATAGGCGAAGCTGTGCCACGGCATATGGACCGACCATCCACTCGAAGCCGAAAATATTCTTGACGAGCGCCCTGGCCCCGCCTTTTACAGCACCTTCGCCTTCCACATCCTCGATGCGTTTCAAAGCATGGTCGATGATCGTCAGCAGGTAAGTTCCCGTCCCGACCGCAGGGTCAAGAGTGGCAACTTCATCCTCTACGAACCCCATCTCTTTGCCGAATTCTTTCCGCAGGATTTCGTCGATCAGAGTGACCTGGCATTGTGTCACTTCGAGAGGAGTGTAGTAGACGCCGGATTTTTTCCGCAGCTCGGGATCATATTCGGCGAGAAAATCTTCATAGAAATAGAGCCACGGGTCCTGCGTTTTCCGGCTTGCCCGCATCGCATGAAGCGGTATTTCATGGATTACGCGCTGGGTCAGAGTGAGCGAAGTGCTGATCTCTTTCTTCGCCTCTTTGTCCGTAAGAAATTGCAGCGAACGCGAGAGGAGCGAATGGTGCTTGTCAAGCGTTTCGTAGGCATCGTTCAAGTCGAGAACGTCGGCATCTTCAAGATGAGCGAGCAGCAAGGCGAAAACTACGGTCTGAGCGTAAGCATCGGCAAAGCGCAGGTCTTCAGCCTCGGGGAAAAGGAGCTTCTTGATCTCTTCTTTCAAAGACTGCATAGCGGAGTTCGGATCCTGCAGCGAATCCATGACATCGTCGCGGATAAGTCTGCAGAATGGCGCGAGGAACGATGCGAGCTCCTTGGGCTTCTTCGGAACGATGGGCATCCATGACAGGAATTCTGTGAGAAGGGAGAAGATCTTTTTGGAACTCGTCTCGTCTATCGCCTTCTTCCCGTCCGAACAAACGTCGCCATCCACGCGAACCACTTCGGTGAAGAGTTTGCCATCACGATAGAGAGCCCACTCATTGCCGGTGCAATAGAGTATATTCGGAATATTTCTGAAGCGTTCCCACTGCTCGGCGTCGTGCCCCTTCAATCTCCTTGTGTCTGCGCTCTTGGCGGGTTCTTTCAGCTCGATGTACCCTATCAGGAGTCCGTCCCTTTCGACGGCATAGTCGGGCCGCCCGAGGCGATCAATTGCGGATTCGTCTTTGAGGAGGAGATTTTGAGAAGTGGTGTTCCCGTAGGCTTTGAAGAGCCGTTCAAACGGCGCCTTCAGTTGTGCCTCAGGCTCGCCGGGAGTTCTTGCTCCGAATTTTGCAGTGACAGATTCGGAAAACTCTTTTAATGCGTCCGATAATTCACGGTTCAAGTTCTTGCCCATTGCCTATCGCCAGACTGATGATTTTAGCTGGTATCCCATCACGACCTGCTCCTCCGATGTAGTGCGATTGAATAAATTTATATCAGGCGGGTATCGGTTTCAATATGGGAGGGAATATGCTTTCGCTTGAGCTTGGCCTTAGGGCCATGTCACATTTACACGTCATCGCGAGGAGACAGGCCGTTCAGAATGAACGGGCTGGCGACTGAGCCGGAGGCTCATGCGCCTACGGCGCAGTGGCGATCCCCTGAATGAAACCTGCACCTGTGCGGCCTCAGGGCCTAGGGCTTTAATTAAGGGGATTGCCACGTCCCGACCACGCTCTCGCGTAGTCGGGACTCGCAATGACGTTCTCTTTTGGGTTTTGCTATTCCGTGCAGGAGTTGGACTCCCGCACGGAATCTTTGCGCCTCCGCGTCTTTGCGGTAAAACTTAAAGGCAGGCGACTATAGCACCTGGTTGATGAACGACTCGAAGAGCTCCTGCTTGCCGCTGGTCTTCTTCGGCTCGCCGTTCTTCGAAGCGTAGGCATACAGGTCCTCGAGCTTCAGCTTGCCCTTCTCGAAGTCCGCTCCCTTGCCGGAATCGAACGAGGCGTATCTCTGCTTGCGAAGCTTCGCGTAGTCGGTCTCGTTCAGAACCCTGTCCGCGGTAATCAGCGCGCGGGCGAAGTTGTCCATGCCTGTAATGTGCGCGATGAACATGTCTTCGAGGTCGATCGAATTCCTTCTGACTTTCGCGTCGAAGTTCGTGCCGCCCGTTGTGAAGCCGCCCATGTCGACGATGGTGAGGAGAGCTTCGGTAAGCTCATAGACGTTCGTCGGGAACTGGTCGGTATCCCAGCCGTTCTGGTAGTCGCCGCGGTTCGCGTCGATGCTGCCGAGGAGGCCGGCGTTGGCGGCGAATTGCAGCTCGTGCTGGAACGTGTGCGAAGCTAGCGTCGCGTGGTTCACCTCGATGTTCAGTTTGAAGTCCTTCGTCAGGTCGAACTGGCGCAGGAAACCTATCACGGTGGCGGCATCGAAATCGTACTGGTGCTTCATCGGCTCCATCGGCTTCGGCTCGATGAGGAACGGTCCCTTGAACCCCTGCTTCCTCGCGTAGTCCCTTGCCATATGGAGGAAGGTGGCA
This sequence comes from Bacteroidota bacterium, assembly GCA_021796055.1. The sequence continues at coordinate 7,887 of JAJYOS010000121.1, read as the reverse complement.
AAATGATCGAGCTCGCGCTTCATGTCGGTGTTGAGGAGCGACATGTACCCCTCTCGTCCGCCCCAGAAAACGTAGTTCGCGCCACCGAGCGCGATCGTGGCGTCGATGGCGTTCTTGAGCTGCGCCCCGGCATAAGCTACGACGGAAAAGTCAGGGTTTGTTCCAGCCCCGTTCATGTAGCGGATGTTCGAGAAGAGGTTGGAAGTGCCCCAGAGAAGCTTAACGCCGGAGGCTTTCTGCTTTTCCTTCGCGTAGTCTACGATCGCCGCGAGCCTCTTCTCAGAGTCGGCGACCGACTCCCCTTCCTGGACGAGATCGAAGTCGTGGAAGCAGTAGAACGGCGCGCCGAGCTTCGTTATGAACTCGAACGCGGCGTCCATCTTCTCCTTCGCCTTGCCGACGGGATCCTGGTGCATGAGCCATGGAAGCTCGCGCGCGCTCGGACCGAACGGGTCGGCGCCGCTCTCGCCGAACGAGTGCCAGTATGCTACTGCGAACCGGAAATGATCCTGCATCTTCTTGCCTGCGACAACCTTTTCCGGATCGTAATACTTGAAGGCAAGCGGATTTTTCGAATCTTTGCCTTCGAAATTTATTTTTCCTATCCCCGGAAAAAATTCCTTGTCTCCTGTCGTTACCTTCAACGTCATTTTGAACCTTTTGAATTTAGTTTTGAATTCAGTAAACCCAGCCAGTCCGAATAAGCGGACCGATAAGCATCTTCGTTCGGCTTGTCCGGCTCCACGGTCATGATCTTCTCCAGATTCGTAAACGCTTCTTTGAAACTCTTGTAGATTCCAGCCCCGACGGCGGCCGCTCTCGCCGCACCTACCGATCCGTCTGTGTCGTAAAGGCTTATCGTCGCACCGGAAAGTGTTGCCAGAGTCTTCGTGAACACCGGACTCAGGAACATGTTGGCATGTCCGGCGTTTATCTCAGCCGCTTTCATCTCGAGCTGTTCCACGATATCGATGCCGTACTTGAACGAGAACGCGACACCCTCGATGACGGCACGGACCGTCTCGGCTCTCCCGTGAATGTTGAAGTTCAAGCCCTCGAGCGATGCGCCCGGATCCTTGTTGACGAGCATCCTCTCCGCGCCGTTTCCGAAGTTGATGAAGCGAAGTCCCTTCGAGCCGATCGGCGATTCAGCCGCGAGCGTGTTGAGCTCAGAATAAGAGATGGAACTCCCGGTGAGTCTCCTTATCCAGCTGTACGAGATCCCGGTTCCGTTTATGCAGAGGAGAATCCCGAACCTGTTCTTTTCCTTCGAATGATTCACGTGTGCGAACGTGTTGACCCTCGTCTCTGGATCGTACTTTATCGTTTCACTGATTCCGTAAACTACCCCCGATGTCCCCGCCGTGGAAGCGACTTGCCCCGGCTCGAGCACGTTCAGCGAGAATGCGTTGTTCGGCTGATCGCCAGCGCGGTAAGTGACTTTCGTACCGTGCTTCAATCCCAGCTCGGCGGCAGCGGCGGCAGATAATTCGCCCTGGCTGCCGAAAGTAGGTACTATGTCCGCGACCAGTTTTCTGTCTAGTTCATATTGCGAAAGAACCGCATCCGATACTTTGTTCGAGACGAAGTCCCAGAGAATACCTTCTGAAAGTCCGGACATTGTGGTTCTCGCCTCGCCTGTCAGCTTCATTGCAAGATAGTCGCCGGGCAACATGAACTTATCTATCTTCGCGAAGAGCTCCGGTTCGTTCTCCTTCACCCATCTCAGTTTCGACGCGGTGAAGTTGCCAGGAGAGTTCAGCATCCGCCCGAGACATTTCTTATGACCGATCGCATCGAATGCTTTCTCTCCGATCTCGACCGCCCTGCTGTCGCACCAGATGATCGACGGTCTCAGCACGTTCTGCTTTTTATCGACGACCACGAGCCCGTGCATCTGGTAAGAGATGCCTATCGCTTTAATGTCCGCGGAATTCACGGACGACTTCGAAAGGATTTCCTTCGTCGCATTCTTCGCTGCATGCCACCACATCGCCGGGTCCTGCTCTGCCCAGCCCGCTTTTACGGCGGTCATAGGCATTTCGTTCTTCGGAAATGTACTTTGGGCGACTGCCACTCCTTTTTCTGCGTCGAAGAGTGCCGCTTTGATGGACGAACTTCCTACGTCAAAACCGAGTGTGTACATTCACAACCTGTCAGTGGTGTTTTCCGGTCTGCTTTCAATAAAGTTAAGAAAAAAAAAGTGAGGGATTGTGCAAGAAAATTGAAATGTTGAAACGGTTTTTGTGCGTCATTAGACGAGCAGTCGGTCGGTGCAGAACGAAGTTGAAGCAGACGATAACAAACTCTGGACTCGGCGCGAAAGCTTCTGAAAAGCTTCCAAAAATTGTGAGGACGATCGCCGACCTTTCCGCCTATGTCGAAAATATACCGGAACATACAGCTGAGACGAAATGGTATCCGAAGGATCCTGCTGACAGGACGCTGGACGCGCAGTTGTCGCTCGAAGTATAGAAATTGGGCGACATATATCAAAAGGGTCCATTGACAAAACGAAAGTCTTGTCTTATACTTCTGCCGTCAGGTGGTAAGGGGGCAACAGGCACATGGAAAGATTTGACGTGGTGATCGTCTTCAGGCGACTCAAAGGACGATCGGGATCGTGTCTACTGAAGAAAATGTGGAAGTTCGATTCCTGAGTTGAAGACTTTACCTATGACGGTGCCACCATTGGAGCTGATGCTGCGGTAAGTCTGTTCACTGAGGAATCATGGCCCTCAGCAGGCTTATGCTGTGCTTAAGTACCAATGTGACAATCCAACTGGAGATCTGAATCTTTGAAGGGACGCTTTCATATGCGCTGGTCAACAATCAGATAGGCTCAAACAGCCTCGGCCAGGCGATCAACAAGTACTATCCATGCGACCCGAGCCAAACGAAAGCAGCATACACAGCAAACGATATTCCGGCCGGCCCTCCGCTCAACGCTTCCATATCCGGCCCGGTGAGACTGTCAGTCGGTCAGCAGGGAACCTTGACGGCAACTGCAACAGGCGGGACCAGCAGTTATGGTTTTTCGTGGTACTTAAAATCCAATGACACCGGTGGGCAATGGTCTGGGCCAGTGAGCACAAGTAATACGTATTCCACGCGGATGAACAACTATGACTGTTTCCTGGACCTGCTCGTGGACGTAACGAGCGGGAGTCAGAAGGTTTCCACTACTCGTCACGTAACCTGCGCCGACTGTTCGGGCGGGCCTCTCGTGGCACAGGCTGATCATGACAGCCTGGTCGTAGATGCAGTATCGACGGATATGAATGCCGACGTAATCAGCGCACAGAACTACCCGAACCCGTTCAATCCGACCACTCAAATTAGATTCACTCTCCTGAAACCCAATCATGTCAAGTTGGTGGTGTACGACATGTTAGGAAGGGAAGTCGCGAGACTGGCTGATGAGCAGATGGCTGCCGGCTACCATGCCGTGACATGGATGCCAGCGGAAAAGCGAGCGGAGTCTATATCTACAGACTCTCAGCCGGAAATACTGTACAAGTGAGGAGAATGTTGATGTTGAAGTGACACCGTCACTTCAACAGAAATCCCGCCTTCTTCCGCGGGAATCCTGATGAAATAATTCTTTGTTCCGGTCACAAATTGAAGCAGTCCCGCTTAGCTACGGGACTGCTCTTTCTTCCCGGAAAGACTCATGCTGCAAGTGTCGATCTTCTGTTAAATAGACATACAGGATGAACCAGACTGGATTTATCCTAATGCTCATAAAGCGCCCGGGCAGATGCACCGGAAATATCCGTGTTTCCTCTTCCCCCTCCAGATTATTCTTTCTTCTCCGGCCCTCTTACCCTAATAGCGTCTTCTTCGATTATCCACAGATATCCGCTGACCGCCTCCAAATCGATGACAGATAAGGCCACACGGAAAATGTGAACGATGTTTTTCTTCCCCTGATTTCGGAGCTTAAGAACGATAATTCCGTTGTGCTCCTGTGGCGGATAAGCTCTGATATTGGAGAAATCTGAATCGAGAGTCACCAGGACGGGATTTTCGCTCTTGCGCAACGCGATGAGCGATTTGTCGCCCCATCCACTTAGGTTCTGTTCGCTGACAGTCTTTGCCTCCTGCCCCGCGTTACGGAGTACGGTTGCTACTTCGACGGGAAGATTCTCGTCAACATTAAAGAGCATTCTTCGCTATGGTTTTGCCAGAACGATTCTCTCGCGTGTCAGCTCAGCGGCATACGCAATCGCAGCCCTGATGTCGTCTCCGGTAAGCGCAGGATAGCTCTTCAATATCTCTCTCTCATCAGCCCCCTCGGCGAGGCTGTCAAGTATAGCCGAGATTATTATTCTCGTTCCCTTAATACACGCATTGCCGTGACACACTCGCGGATCCACGGTAATTCTGTCTCGCCAATTCATGATTGACTCCTCCGAAATCTTGCCTTTCATCAAGGAAAGTATATTTCAATTCTTCCACGAGATCAATCAAAACGGGGGTCGACGTTTCCCTCCCGCCGGTCTCTCTCTTCGAGAAGGAGACCTACAAGACATTTCAATCCTACTTTTCGGACATGAATGGATAGCGATAATTCTTCGGCGGTACAAGGTTTTCCTTCGTGCTTCTCGGCGACATCCACCTCACCATGTTGAGGAAGCTACCGGCCTTGTCGTTCGTGCCGCTCGCGCGCGCGCCGCCGAACGGCTGTTGTCCTACAACAGCACCGGTCGGCTTGTCGTTGATGTAGAAGTTGCCGGATGAATTCACGAGTATCTTGTTCGCGGTCGCGACAGCGTACCGGTCGTGAGCGAAGATTGCTCCCGTCAGTGCGTAAGGTGAAGTCTCGTCGCAGAGGTGAAGAGTCTCCTCGTATTTGTCGTCGTCGTAAACGTAAACTGTCATGACCGGCCCGAATATCTCTTCTTCCATGGTTTTGAAATGCGGGGTCTTCGCGCGTATGATCGTCGGCTCGATGAAATATCCCTTCGAGTCGTCGTGGTTTCCACCGCAGACGATTTCGGCGTCGCTCGACTTCTTAGCGAACTCAATATACTCTGTTATCGTGGCAAAGGCGCCCTTGTCTATGACGGCATTCATGAAATTGCTGAAGTCGCGCGGATCACCAATCTTCACGGTCTTCAGTTCCTTCACCATGTAATCCTTCAGATCAGCCCATAGCGACTTCGGAATGTAGGAGCGCGACGCCGCGGAACATTTTTGTCCCTGATACTCAAAAGCGCCGCGGATAATTGCGACACCGAGTTCTTCGATGTCGGCGCTATTGTGAGCGAAGATAAAATCCTTGCCGCCCGTCTCGCCAACTATTCTCGGGTAGGACTTATAGTTCGCGATGTTCGACCCGACCGTTTTCCACATATCCTGGAACACGGATGTGCTGCCGGTGAAGTGGATTCCGGCTAGATGAGGCGACGTCATCGCAGGCCGGCCGACGGCTCCGCCCGGTCCCGGCACGAAGTTGATCACTCCCGGGGGCAGCCCAGCTTCCTTGAGTATTTGCATGATATGGTACGCCGAGTAGACCGCGCTCGAGGCGGGTTTGGAGAGGACGACATTCCCTACCATGGCGGGTGCCGTCGGCAAATTCCCCGCGATCGAGGTGAAATTGAACGGCGATACCGCGAACACAAATCCTTCGAGCGGGCGGTACTCCATCTTGTTCCGCACGTCCATCGGAGAATGCGGAGGCTGCTGCTCGAAGAGCTGCATCGCGTAGTATGCGTTGAAGCGGAAGAAATCTGTGAGCTCTGCCGCGGCGTCTATTTCCGACTGGAACACGTTCTTGCTCTGTCCGAGCATCGTCGCGGAGTTGAGAGTGTCGCGCCACGGTCCTGAGAGAAGTGCCGCAGCTTTCATGAATATTGACAGATGTTCTTCCCAATCGAGTGCCGCCCATGCTGTGCGCGCGGCAAGAGCGGCCTTGATCGCCATCTCCACTTCCTTTTCGCCTGCCTGGTGGTATGTGGCAATAACCGTCTTGTGGTCGTGCGGAAGGACGCACTTCCCGAGTTTGCCAGTCTTGACTTCTTCGCCGCCGATTATCAGCGGAATCTCGATTTGTTTGCCATGCATCTCTTCGAGTTTTGCCTTCAGAGACGCCCGCTCAGTCGACCCGGGAAGGTATGACTTCGTCGGCTCGTTCGGCGGAAGCGGTATTTCGTACTTTGCGTTTGGCATTTCTGACTTTCTCCTTGTTTAATGCTTAGCGAGAGTATGTTCCGAGCACCAAATTCCAATTCCCAAACAAACGTCAAAACCCTAAATCAGAATCTCAAATAATTACTGCCTTTACGGAATTAACCTCTGATTCTTGAGTATTTGGAATTTCCTTGGAGCTTTGTGTTCAGCATTTGGAACTTATTAACTCAAAGTGCATCTTCGAGAACTTCGAGACACAATTTAATATTCTTCTCGCTGGAAGTGTATCCCCTCACCATGGTTCTCCATATTTTTCCGGTTTGAACGCCAATCACTCTTCACTTTCGAACGACCATGTTTGCGGAAACCTGAAACCAGCGCGATACCATCAGTCCATCAATCCTGCGGTCTTTAGAATCATTTTCAGATCATCTCGCTCCTTTTCTCCAAGGGGCGCGAGCGGACTCCTCGGTTCCCCTCCGAAATAACCTAGCATGTCCATGGCCGCTTTCAAGCCGGGCACTCCGTACTGCGAAGTCACAGCCCGATTGACTGGAATGAGTTTCTTCTGAAGTGTCGAAGCCTCATCATGCCGGCCGGATTTAAAGAGGCGCTGGAGTTCCACGCATTTCTCAGACGCGATGTTTGCGAGTGCGAGTATGCCTCCAGTCGCACCCGATGCAATCCCTGGGTACAGCACGGACGCGGTCCCGACAAGAACCGAGAAATCTTTCGTGGCGCAAGCGACCATCTCGGCAGTCTCCGCCAAGTTCTCGGAGCTGTTCTTGATGCCTGCAATGTTGTCGTGCAGTGCCAGCTTTGAAACCGCGTCGGCCTGAATATCCACGCCGGTGAACTTGGGAACGTTGTATATGACCAGCGGAACTTTTGTTTTGTCTGCCACCTCCGTGAAAAATCTAACAAACGCGGCCGCGTTCATTTGTCCTTTGTAGAAAGAAGGCGTTAGAACGAGGACGTAATCGGCACCAAGATCTGCGGCGTCATTTGACAACGCGACGGTTTCCCTAATCGAGTCAGATCCGGTCCCGGCAAGGAGTAGCATGCCCGGAGCGAGGCTCTTCCTAGTCGTCTCAACTAGTTTCAGCTTTTCGTCCCTCGTCAGGTAAGCGCTTTCGCCGTTTGAACCCATAACTACGTAACCGCTGATACCTGTCTTGTTCCATCGCCTGATGTTTTCAGCGAGTTTATCATAAGCCACCTCACCCCGCACGAACGGAGTGGTAACGGGAGGCATTATTCCTTCAATCATAGTCTTATTTCCTCAAATAGATCAGACAAAATCCAAAATCAAATAACGCGCGAACCGCATGATGCTCGAGCGGACAACACGATAGTGTGAAAATATATGTTGGAACGGCTTGCTTCTTCGAAACCAACGGTGAATTATTCCGCGAACGCCCCATAGTTGCTCCAGATCTTTTCTAAAAGCGTTCCGGCAAACGGTGGCGACCATCTTTAAACCCATCCGCCCCTTTCCTGGATATCGAATACGCAAAATGATTTAGCCGATCAAGTTCGTAACCCGACTCTCCGACTGGCACAATAAAATTTACTATTTCGTCTCAAAAGTTACGACCTTCCCGGACCAGCTTGAGCACAACAAGAATCGGGGTCACGATGTTCTAATAAGATACTTTTTTGCGCACTCCAGGAAGCGATTCAACAGTCTCTACGGTATGAGCGGCGCTGGGCCGCAAATCAACCATGCGGAGTAGTGATGTTTATGTC